>JAUWYD010000349.1 GCA_030616025.1 Chloroflexota bacterium | reverse complement strand
ACCGGCCTCGGGTTGTCTCCACGATCCAGTTGTCATTGACAAAGCCCTGCTCGGCTCGCCGTGCAGCCTTGAACTCTCCCAACGGATAGTGGCGCAGAACTCGCTTCAGTTCGTCTTCCACCGCTGCATCACTGAACACTTCTTGAGATGGCATTGGGATCCGGTTGTGTCTGAACTGGGATAGTGTGACCTTGTTTGTTCTCTATGCTTTCGAGGGGACGTGATCGGCACATATCTGGCAATCCGGGGCGTTGTCGTGCCGTAGCCGGTACACCCTGCGACCAAGATGTGACACGCTAGGGACCCTCGACTGCCACCCAAATGCTACCTTCTTCAACGCGCGTGGCAAAAACGGGTAGTACCGTTTCGCGGGAAACTGCACCCAGCACGCGTCCTACACCAGGCGGCCAAGGACTCCACTCTCTGACTTCACCGGTTCGGAGCTCGAAGGCGCTGTGATGGCGCGGGCAGACAATAATCCCATCCTCCGTCACTTCGCCCCCCTCAAGAGCTGCACCCATGTGCGGACAGCGGTTGTCCACGGCATAGATCTGGCCTCCGTGGTTGAGTAGAAGGATGGCATTTCCTGCCACTTCCGCCACGCGCCGCTCGCCGTCTGGAAGTTCATCTTGGCGTAAAACGGCAGTCCAATGCATCTCGCGCCTCTCTCCAAGAGATCTTGGGGTTTCAATGCTGGATTCGCACGCTCAGCCACATGACCAGATACACGATGCGCTCGGGCCACGGTGTGTGTTTGTCGAGGAGCACGTGGCAACAGAATTGGACGCTGTGCAGCCCCCACGGCGGGCAAACACATTATACACCTGGCACGGTGGCCTGTCCAACGCCCCACGGGGGGAGTATTGGAGGAAGCCGGTGGGCTTGGGCTGTGGAGGAGGCCCAATCTGACCGGCCTTTGGCTCCCCACGCCTAGCGCAGAACAGAGTTCAAGCCGATGGTTCACCAGAATCTCCCCCAACGCGGGAATCTCCGCTCGGTTTGTTGGTCACCTCGCCAAGTGCTTCCCTGACCGCATACCTGATTTCGCCAATCTCGAGAGGCTTGTCCAGACAGCGAAACACCCCAAGTCGCACGGCGTCTGCCGTCAGCGTCCTGCAGTCGTAGCCTGTCATCCAGGTCACCCTAGTAGTCGGGCTCAGGGATCTGATAACCTCTGTAAGCTCAACACCGTCTGTGTCTGGCATCCTCAGATCAGTAATGATCAGATCGAAAGCGGTTTCCTTGATCCTGCCCAGTGCGCTGCGGCCATTCTGAGCGGTCACCACCTCATATCCGTCGCAACACCTGGAACCCTGCGAATGCCCATTTGGATTGTGAATCGACCGCCACAACGAGTCGTAGTTCCAGGAGTTGGGGCCTCGAATCGAGGGACTGGGATGTGGAACGCGCCGCTATCTGCACCGTTTGAATCCCAACCTTGGCTGTGTTAGAATTGAGGATACGAGTGAGATCATGACTGAACAGCAGGTTCTACTGACTCCAGAAGGTAGGGAGAGGCTTGAGGCCGAACTGGAGCATCTCCGCACCGTGAAGCGCCCGGAGGTGGCCCAGCAATTGCGAGACTCCATTGATGAGGGCGACCTGTCGGAGAATGTCGGCTACGAGGATGCCAAGCACGAGCAGTCTTTTGTGGAGGGACGGATTCTGACCCGGGAGACGCTGCTGAAGAAAGCGATAGTCGTCGAGAATGGACCTCCGTCGGACACCGTGGCTTTCGGCTCGCGGGTCACAGTTGTGGAGCGAGGAGGTGGGAAAGAGAGTTTCCAGATAGTCGGCTTCGCGGAGGTTGATCCGGGCACTGGCCGCATCTCCAACGAGTCCCCGGTGGGCAAGGCCCTGTTAGACCACAAGGTTGGTGATGAGGTAGCCGTTGAAGCCCCGGATGGCTTATTGTACTTCGAGATCCTGGACATCCAATGAGTGAGGAAGAGACCGAGGAACTGAGCGATCTGCTGCGGCAGCGACGCTGGAAACTGGGGCACCTGAGGGATTTGGGTGTCGATCCTTATCCTTTGCGGTCGGAGTGTACGCACACCACGGCTGAAGCCCTCGAGATGCTAGA
>JAUWYD010000336.1 GCA_030616025.1 Chloroflexota bacterium | reverse complement strand
TACGGCGTGCTCATCCAACCGAAGAAGATGGCAAAGAGCACGCTCCCCACCAGGCAGGTCACGATCATCACCGGCAGGCCTGCCCGCGTCCAGATGCGGGAAGTGATCGGATAATGCGTCTTCTCGCTCAGGGCTACGGTGATCACGTTGGACGCCGAACCGATGATCGTCCCGTTCCCTCCGAACCCTGCGCCCAAAGCGAGTGCCCACCAGAGGGGGGAGGTTGAAATGCCCAGGCGGCCCAGCTGTTGAATCACAGGAATCATAGCGATGGTGAAGGGGATGTTGTCCACCACGGCCGACATAACGGCACCAATGAGCAACAGTAGGATGCTGGCCACGAGCAGATTGGCGTGCGCGAGCCCCGAGACAGAGCCAGCCACCAATTCCAGCACACCAGCTGCCTCCAGCCCGCCGACCGCGATGAACAGGGCGGCGAAGAACAGCAGGATGGGCCACTGGATACCCTCTAGGGTCTCTTCCACGCTGGGCCGAATCCAGAGTAGCGCCCCTGCTGCGCCAGCCAACGCGACGAAGGCCGGCGTCAGCCCCAGCTGGCCCTGCACGAAGAAGAGCAGAATAACGGCCCCCAGGACAATCAGAACCTTCCTCGCCCCGGACGGGTCCTTCAGGGCCTCAGTCTGGTCGAGGCTCATCAGCGCCTCGATGTTCTCCGACTGCTGCGCCAGTTCTGGACGGAATACGATGCGCAGGATGAGAAGCGCCGCCAGCCAAGCGACTAGAACCAAGGGGGCGGTGTGGGTAAGGAAATCGTTGAAGGAGAAGCCGGCAGCGGAGGCGATCATGACATTGGGGGGGTCCCCCACCAGGGTAGCCACACCGCCGGTGTCCGAGAGCAGGGCCGCTGCGAGCAACAGAGGGACGGGGGTGATACCGAGAATCTCGGCGATGAGGATCGCTACCGGTGCAATCAGCACGATTATGGTCACGTTGGGCAGTACCGTGGAGAGCAAGGTTGTCACCGTACCCAACATCACCACCAACAGCCAGGGATCACCGTGCGACAGCTTCCCGGCTACTATAGCCACGTACTCGAAGAAGCCGGTGCGCTGCAATAGCATGGCGATGATCATTATCCCCAGGAGCAAACCCAGGGTATTGAAGTCGATGGCGTACAAGGCCTCCTCCTGAGTGTAGAAGCCCATCAGCATGCCCACTGCCACCATCACCGCTGCGCCGACCATGGCCACGATGGTGCGATCCACGCGGTCGGAGAGGATCATCACGAAGGTGACCCCGAAAACGAGAGTGGCGACAATCTGGGCAGAGGTCACGGCGAAGGCTCCTCCCGAGTCCAGCGGCTGAAGAAGGCAGCGGCGATATCTACGCGCGAAGCGATGCCCACCAACCGTCCCTCTTGGTCTACGATGGGCAGATCCCTCAGTTGGTGTTTGGCAATGAACGCCAGAGCGTGCATCAGACCAGAGTCCTCCTCGACCGCGACGGGAGGCCTCGCCAGGTCGCCCATGGTGAGTTCTCCTGCCTCGGGCGCCCCCTTGGGCTCCGCTTGCTCCAAGGCGCCGAAATCGTGTACGAAGTCTATGTTGTTCAGCAGGGCGACGAAGTCTGGCAAGAAGACCCTCAATAAATCCTGAAGACGGACTACGCCAGTCAAAACGCCCTCCTCGTCGACGACGGGCAATGTACCCACACGCTCCTCAACGACCACGCGTGCCGCTTCCTCCACAGTAGTCGTGGCCCTCACGGTCACGATGCGCCGTTTCATACAGTCGCCCACGCAGGCTTGAGTGATCATGATCTCTCCTCCCGGGGTGGTTCTTGCATGATTGCGCCGTCAGACCCTGGCCGTAGGTAGTGTCCTCTTGCCCATCACCAGCCCCGACACAACGAAATGGCCGATAGCCCCCCAGCCAGCTATCGGCCCGCAGTCACTAGAGGTGACGGCCGGATTCGAACCGGCGATCGGGGTTTTGCAGACCCCTGCCTTACCACTTGGCCACGTCACCCGAACCCATGGAGCGGAAGACGAGATTCGAACTCGCGACCTTCTCCTTGGCAAGGAGATGCTCTACCGCTGAGCCACTTCCGCATTTCTGATAGGTGCCGAGGAGCAGAATCGAACTGCTGACACCATGATTTTCAGTCATGTGCTCTACCAACTGAGCTACCTCGGCTCCTCCAAGTCGAATTCTACATCATCTACCCCC
>JAUWYD010000172.1 GCA_030616025.1 Chloroflexota bacterium | reverse complement strand
GTCAAATTCCGGGTCGCTCGCGAAGTTGAACATGGCTAGCGTCTTGAGGAGGCCCTCGCCGAGGGCCTGAAGGGGAGAGCCGCGGCCCCAGTCCGGATTGAGAATAGAGACGTGCATCTCACGGGCGAAGAAGATGTCTGGGTGGGCCAGCCCGTACGCAGCTAGGGGGGCAAACACGGCCGCTGCCATCCCGGCCACTAGCACCAGGTTCAGGAACTGGTGCCGCCGGAACTCACGGTTGGCGAGCACCAACCCGCCAAAGAATACCAGGAGGAAGATAGGCAGGAAACGCGCTCCCCTATACGCATATAGACTTGTTCCCAGTAGCAGACCAGAGACGACAAAGGGCCACCTTCTGGTAGAGCGGATGCCGCGGCACAGGAAATAGAGAATCGCACAGGAGAAGAGGGGCAGTGTGACCACCTCCAGGCCGCCACGGCTGTAGATGATGTGCCAGTAGGAGGTGGCCAGCCAGAATGCGGATAGAATGGGTATCAAGCGGGATGAATCATCGTCGTGGGCAGGAAACAGCTCCTTGGCCAGCACGAAGATGACTGGTATGGTGAGCAGACCAACGACGGCCGAGACGAAGCGGATGGCCCACAGCCTGGTACCCCAGACGGCGAAGGAGAGAGCTACCAGGTATGTATGCATCGGCTCCTCGCCGAAGTCCTCTGTTATGAATAGCGGCAGTGCCTCACCGCTCAAGATGCGCCTGGCCCCGAGCCCGTCCGCGCCTTCGTCTCCGCTCAAACCGACGGGAATCAGGTCGAGTTGGTAGAAGCGCAGGAATGCGGCGAGCAGCATGATGAGCGCCAGCGCCAGATACTCCTTGTTCCTCCAGCTAGTGAACCTTGACCTCAGGCTTCGTACCATGATTGTGTACCTCTGCTGACTCTGACCAGCCGGTGCAGCCCTTGCCGGGCTACCTCAGTACTTGCACTGTTTCCAAGAGGACCATGTCTCCCTGGGGTTTGCCTTGGGGGCCGTAAGCCGGTAGGCGCTGCAATGTCTCGGCGTCGTACATGCCGACTTCTACGATGTAGTCGCCCGTAGCCGCTTGTGCATCGACCAGGATCTCATAATGATCAGTGATCACCTCTCCGTCCACCCAGCCCGAGGTCGGAGCTTGACCGCTTGCTGGTATGTTGTCCTGCTGGCCCCATATCGTGTAGTCCTCGTCCAGCAGGTGGGTGAAAACGGTGTAGGACTCCGCCATCTGCCGCCGGCATTCCCAGTAAAGGGTCAGCTTCAGAACCTCTCCCGCTCGCGCCATTTGGCCCAGGTCGTAGCCCAGCAGGATGATTCCTTCCCCGAGCCTCCAGCCCGAGTGGTGCTGCATGTCGGGAATCTCGAAGCTGCGCCCTCGGCCCACGACGTGGGTGGCCTCTAGCTCGACCTCAGCCATCAGTTCGCCGGCCTTCGCTAGCCCGACATAGAGGTGATAATCTCCATTCGGCGTCTCGACGCTGACCGGCAAGTCATGCCAGTCCCTGATGATCTCCCCACTTTGCCACTCAGTGGTGGGATAGTCGCCGTATGCGGGTCCGCTTTCTTCTTCAGCCCACACGTGACCTAGGTCATCTCTTAGTTGCGCCTGCACGGTGTAGTCATCCTGCACGTCCTGGAGAGCTTCCCAATACAGAGCAATCTCCAGCGCCTGGCCCGGGCTGACCTCTGTTCTCGGCAGATCGTACCCAATCAGCCCAATCTCAGGAACTAGCGCAATGTCTTGGAGCTCAGTTTGGGGTTCCACGACCGGCGGATGGACCGCTTCTACCACCTTCAGCTCAGCAAGCCTGTAGGTGTGGCCCAGTGCATCGCCCTCACCGTCCCGGAGTACTAGCCTCTGCATCGTTGCGGGGTCGTAGACCGCCAATCCGATGTGATAATCGCCGGGAGCAGTAGCCGGCAGGCTTGGCAGGACGTAGTAGTCTATCTCAACCTGATCGGATTGCCAATCAGAAGTGAGACGCATATGGTTACTGAGTAGGATCTTGTCGACTTGGCCGACGACACGTTCACGCTCGTCCAACAGGTACAGAGCCACCTTGTAGTCTGTGGGCAAGTCAGTGAGCGACCGCCACTGCAACACAACCCAGGCATCGCTGCCGGACGGTAAAGCCTCACCTTCGAGTTCTTCAACACTCCTATCGGGCCGTTGGGGGTACAGGCCGTAATCGAATCCTGTGAGCAGTAGCTGACTATCGAAGTTGGCTGAGACTGGCTCGAGCGACTCAGAGATGGTGAAATCTGGGCGGCTTGGCAACTGATAGGTTAGAACGTCGAAGTTGGTGAACTCCCGGTGATCCAATCTCTGACCATACTTGCTCAGCAGGAACGGTGCCAGTTGCTTTGGGTCCGCATCTATGTAGTTGTACGCGTCCTCGAGAACGTAGTTCTTGTAATCCACCAGAAGCGCCTTTTCGTGTCCCTGGCTCAGACGTGACAGCTCCTCAGGAGCCGTTGCTTCATCCAACCGCAGGAAGTGGAGAGGAGCCTGGCCTCGATAAGCGAATTCAATTGTGTGATGACCAGGTTCGTCGTGAGGTGAGGAGAGGGCACTGATCGGCAGCACCCAAACACCATCGGGGTCCTCCAGCTGGTTCATTGCCTCGGCGACGTCGACGAACTGGCCATCGAAGTACTCATCACGCAGATCGCCGTTGCCGGCCCAGGTAACAAAGTAGTCGCGATAGGTCAGCACGGTAGTCGTCACCAAGATGGCGGACACCGCCGCCCAGAACAGGCGCCTGACTCTGGGAGATGGGTCCCTATTCCTGATCCACAGCCACGCGCTTTGGACGGCGATAGCGGGAAACATGCAGGCTGCGGGCAGGGCCCCTATGGAGCGAGTGAAGTGGGGCACATCCTGCGGAGGGGTCAGCACAGGAGGCAGAGACATGACCACCAGCCAACACAAGAGAAGAGAGTAGGCCGACTCCCTCCATTTCATTACACTCACGCCGACCCCAAGGAGGAAGCAGACCGAAGTAAGAGGGTCGAACACCGGGCGTCCGGGAAGGTTGTGCCGCCACAAGGGGTCGCCGCGGAGATTGTACATTCCTACAATCTTGGCAGCGCTAGTGACAAGGGACCGAAGGGGGCCGTGAGGATTCTTCTCCGGATTAAAGATTGAGACCTCTCCAGCTCGGCGGAGAAAGGTGTCAGGGTGAGTGACATAGTAGCCACCCAGAGGGAGGAAAACGAGCAAGGCGACCAGCGCGAAGAGCGTGAGTTTCGCCCTGAAGGCTTGCCAAAATGCTTTCTCGGTCAGGATTCGGTAGCCGAGATAGACGGCGAGGAAGATCGGTAGGAACCTCATGCCCTGATACGTATATAGGCTCAGGCCCAGTGACACGCCAGCTCCGACAAAGAACCTCCACTGACCCGCCTCCAGTGCTCGCCACAGCAGCCAGACGGTTGCGATCACGAACGGCGGAACCAGGATGCTCTCCCAACCGAGGCGGCTCCAACTCACATGCCAGTAGGAGGTGGCGAGCCAGAAACTTGCCAGTAAGCCCACCAGCCTCGACCGCAAGAGCTCTCTGGCCAGAAGATACAGTAGGGGTATGGTGATTATCCCCACCGCGGCTGATAAGCCTTGGATGACCTGGGCGGTGTTGCCGAAGAGGCGAAACGAGGCAGCCAGCAAATACAGGTACAGGGGCTCGATGCCCCCCCAGCTCTCAGCGAAGAAGATGGGGCGCTCTCCCTGTATGATCCTGTTCGCTGCAACGCCTTTGTACGCGGTGTCGCCGTGTAGACCCGGTGGTACTTCGTCAAGTCTGTACAGCCTGAGGAAAGCCGCCAACAGAACTATGAGAGTGAGAAGCGCTAGCTCTCTCTTGGAGAAGGACATGGGCCTGCGCGTTTGCGTCTCCATTCCGCCTCGTTGTCAAGTCACGGATCTGGCGTCTCAGACCAGCGCCGCTCGTCATTCATCCCCGGGTGACGTCAAAGGCGCTGACTGCTAGGGTGTGTCTGGTTGGCTGCAAAGCGCCGCACTCACCAGACGCTCCTTCGAGAGCGAGGGTCCTTCGTCGCCTCGGGGGCCAACTAGAGTTATTGAGATATTGTATCCCTCCAAG
>JAUWYD010000079.1 GCA_030616025.1 Chloroflexota bacterium | reverse complement strand
GACGGACCGGATCAAGCTAGTTGTGGGCCTCGGAAATCCAGGGAGGCAATACGCCGAGAACCGGCACAACATTGGCTTCCAGGTTCTCGACAAGCTGGCTGCTCGGTACCAGCTATCCTTCGACAAGATCGAATTCCAGGGCTTGCTTGCCCGTGGAGAAGTGGCAGGAGAGACGGTGCTTCTTCTGAAACCACTGACCTATATGAATCGGTGTGGCGAAGCTGTGAAGCCCGTGCAGGGAAGGTACGACGTACGTACCGAGGATTTGCTGGTGATCTACGACGACCTCGACCTTCCAGTGGGCAACATCCGAGTTCGCGAGCGGGGCAGTTCCGGGGGGCACAAAGGCATGGAATCCATCATCGCCTCCCTCGGAACACAGAACATCGCGCGTGTGCGCGTCGGGATTGGAAGGCCAGATGGCGAGCCCCCCGAAGAGTACGTGTTACGGGACTTCTCCCTGGATGAAAGCATCATCGTGGAAGAAGCCCGCGAAAGGGCCATTGCCGCTGTGGTGAGCTTTGTGAGAGAGGGCGTTGCCGAAACCATGAACAAGTGCAACTAGAGGTGCGACCTGCAGCTGTCCGGATTGCTGCCCCTCGTCGGGGACCTAAGAGGATATGACGAACTTGTTCAGTTGATACGTTCGTCGTCAACTGAAAGGCCAAAGCCGCTGCCTCTTGCAGTCCTAGAGGAAGCGAGGCCATACCTTCTGGCTGGCCTGAGAGAGGACCTTGGCCTGCCAATGCTGGTTGTCACTCCCCGGCGCGATCGTGCCCGCGAGATCCATGAGCAGCTGAGAATCTGGTCGCCATCCAGCGTGGGGATCTTTCCCTTTCCAGAACCAGATGTTCTGAGCTACGAGAGGATCCCCTGGGACCGTGGGATGGCCCAGGACCGCTTGGCAACTCTGACCTCCCTCGTGAGGAACCAGAGAGCGCCTGATTCGCCTCCGGCATTCGTGGTAGCTTCAGTTCGCGCCCTACTCCAGAAGACCGTCCCTCGCGAGCGGTTGGTCGCATACATGCAGCGCCTGGAGGTCGGCCAGCTCATAAGCAAGGGTGATCTTCTCAACACCCTGCATGGCCTAGGTTATGAACGTAGGGCAGTCGTGGAAGAACCAGGCAGTTTCAGCGCCAGAGGAGGCATAGTTGACGTCTTCCCCCCACAGAATGAGCACCCGGTCAGGATTGAGTTCTTTGGAAGTGAGATAGAGTCACTGCGCCCTTTCGACCCCACAACCCAACGCTCCGTCCAGACGACACAATCTCTCGTCATCTCGCCGGCTCGAGAGGCCTTTCCGCTTGGCGCCAACAGGGAACATGGAACCGAGCGCCTCGACCTTGCATCTTGCCATCCTGAAGTGGAAAGAGAGTTCCGCCGTGACCTGGAAGCCCTGAGGAACGGAGAAGTATTCGACACGCTGGAGTTCTATCTCCCCTATCTCCACGACAAACCAGGAATGCTCGCAGACTACGTGCCTCCTGACACCCTGTTGGTTCTCGAGGACCCACTGGGTCTGGAGGCCGTAGCAACAAACCTGGAGCTCCAGAACGTAAGCCTCCGCCATGAGCTGACACAAAGAGGGGAACTACCTCAGGGTGTACTGTCCCCCCACTTCACCTGGAGCACCTTGCAGCGGAGATTGGAGGAACATCGCCGATTGGAATTCCGGTACGACGTAGCCACAGACCTTGCGGTGAGCGAAGGTTTTGTCCCCGGCACTCACTACGGGGGCCGACTGCAAGACGTGATCGCGGACTCGATCGAGATACTGGACAAAGGATGGCGTGCGATCGTGGTTTCACGTCAAACGCCACGCCTGGCGGAACTATATGAAGACTGGGGAGTGGTTACCAGCCCTGTCGACGAGATTGCCAGCCTCCCACCAGAAGGCAGTCTAACCCTGTTGCAAGGGAGCCTGGCTTCCGGTTGGCAGATGCGGCTCACCGATGGCGGAAGGGCCGTCCTCCTGACTGATGGAGAGATATTCGGCTGGTTGAAGCCTGAGCCCCGTCGCCCTCGTCGCCCGAAGCCGCTACACCCAGAGGCCTACTTCTCAGACATAGCGCCAGGCGACTATGTGGTGCACATAGAGCACGGGATCGGCATCTTTCAGGGGCTCGTTCGGCTGGATCTGGACCAAATCCAAAGGGAATACCTGCAGGTGGACTATGCGGCTGGAGACAGGCTGTATGTACCCACTTACCAAGGTGACCGTATCAGCCGCTATGTGGGAGTGAAGGCGCAACCACCCCGAATTGACCGTCTGGGCACTGCCCACTGGTCCCGGGTTAAGACTAGCACCAAGCGGGCAGTGGAGGAGATAGCCAAAGAACTGCTGGAACTGTATTCCCTACGAGAGGTGGTACAAGGCTACGCCTTTGCCCCCGACACACCATGGCAAAGTGAACTGGATGCCTCATTCCCGTACGTCGAGACCGAGGATCAAGTGCGGGCGATCGCTGAAGTGAAGAGAGACATGGAGAATCCAAGACCCATGGATCGACTCGTATGTGGCGACGTTGGCTACGGGAAGACCGAGGTAGCCGTACGAGCGGCCTTCAAGGCTGTGATGGACCACAAACAGGTGGGCCTGCTGGTGCCGACCACCGTCCTGGCTCAACAGCACTATCGCACCTTCAAAGAACGCCTCGCTCCCTTCCCAGTCGAGGTGGAGATGCTTTCCCGTTTCCGCACGCACAGTGAGCAGGAGAGAATACTGGAGCGTCTGCGGAAGGGGACGGTAGACATCGTGATTGGCACCCACCGACTGCTGCAAAAGGACGTAGCTTTCAAAGATCTCGGGCTCCTGATCATAGACGAGGAACAGCGCTTTGGCGTGGCCCACAAAGAGCAGTTGAAGCAAATGCGGCGCGACGTCGATGTCCTCACGCTGACCGCCACCCCCATACCCCGCACTCTCTATCTGTCCCTGGCAGGAGCGAGGGACATGAACACGATTGATACCCCACCAGAATATCGCTTGCCTGTCGTCACTCGAGTCGCGGCCTACGACGAAGGCCTGATCCATAGAGCCATCATTCGTGAGCTGGACCGCGGTGGACAGGTCTATTTCGTGCACAATCGGGTCCAAGGTATCCGTCAGATCGCCAACCGCTTGAGCAAGCTCGTGCCAGAGGCGGACATTGCCGTGGCTCATGGGCAGATGGAGGAAACCAAGCTGGCCCAGGTTATGACCGACTTCGCCGCTGGTGGCCACGACATCTTGGTCTGCACCTCCATCATCGAAAGCGGAATAGACATCCCCAATGCGAATACGCTTATCATCAACAGGGCAGACCGTTTCGGCCTGGCGCAATTGTATCAACTGCGGGGACGGGTAGGACGGAGCACAGTACGAGCTCACGCCTATCTTCTCTATGACGAGGACGCTCCTTTGAGTGACGAGGCGCGCAAACGGCTGCAAACCATCAGAGAAGCCAGCGAGCTGGGCGCGGGTTTTCGTATCGCCATGCGAGACCTGGAGATGAGGGGCGGGGGTGATGTTCTCGGCACAAGACAACACGGCCACATCAGCGCGGTAGGTTTCGATCTCTTCTGCCGCTTGCTGGCCAAAGCCATTCAGGATCTGAAGGAACAAGAGCGAGCGGCAGACAGTGGAGAACAAGAACCGCTGCCTCCTCTCACCCTGCCTCCAGAGCCGGCAGGCCCCACCATCGGTCTGCCCCTGGACGCCCACTTGCCAGAGGAGTATGTGCAGGAGGACGCCCTGCGCCTGGGGATCTACCGCCGCATGGCCGGGCTCAACACCCTGAAGCAAGTAGAGCTGATCAGCCAAGAGTTGCAGGACCGGTTCGGGGCTCTGCCCGAGGAGGCCGAGAACCTCATTTATCTATTGCGTCTGAAGGTTCTGGCCACCCAGGCTGGAGTAGAGATCGTATCCACGGAGCGAGATCGGATAACCATCGGACTCGGCAGCCTGGCAGAGATAAAGCGGCTGCGCTCGGAGGGGCGGTTGCCTGCCAGCCTGAAACCTGTGGACGACAAGCTGTCGCTGCCCAGCTCCTTGCGGCACAAAGATTGGCAAAGGCTGCTGGAGAAGGCTCTGAGAGACCTGGCAGAATGACCGTGAGATGGGATCGCCTGCAGCGGCGCTGGGTGGCCGCCGCAACACAGGCGATTCCTGGTCCACTGCGTTTCGCCCGCCTGCCAGGCTTGTCGCCATGCTCAGTGAGCTCGACCGACGCCTCCCTGGGGTTGACAAACAGCCAGCCAAAGAATATAATAGTAGCCAGAGCCCCTGTGGCGGAATTGGTATACGCGGCAGGTTGAGGGCCTGTGCCCGCAAGGGCGTGCTGGTTCGAGTCCAGTCAGGGGCATGAGATCGTGTGGTCATACGATGAGAGGGCTACTCGAGAGTAGCCCTCTCACCCTTTGTGAGCGCCCAATAGCTGTGTTATAATTCCCCAGCCATGCCTGACGGGCAAAAAGGCTGGGTGCTTGCCCTACAGATCGGCACGACACCCCTGTCCCGGGTACAAAATGAGTAGATTCATGAAAGCCCCTAAGTTCGACTGGGGCTATCTAGTTGTACTAGGCTTCACACTGCCAGTGCTGTGGCCCCTTGTGGGGCCAAGCTACCTTGCCTCCCACGACGGGCTGCACCACCTCTACCGCCTCGTGGATCTGGACTGGTGCATCCGCGGGGGCACTTTCTATCCGCGCTGGTTGCCCAACCTGGGCTTCGGCTACGGCTACCCGGTGCTCAACTACTACGCCCCATTGAGCTACTACGTGGCCGAACTGTTCCACATCTTCGGAGCCGGTTACATAGACTCTATCAAGTTGGCCTACGCAGTGGGGTTCCTCGGGTCAGGCGTGGCCATGTATCTCTTCGCCAAGGAGTACATGGGGCGGCTGCCGGCCATTCTGGCAAGTCTGGTGTACATCTACCTACCATATCATCTGGCCGATGGATACGTGCGCGGGGCCTTGGCCGAGTTCCTTGCCTTTCCCTTCTTTCCACTGATTCTGTGGTGCTTCTACAGGCTCATCACCTCAAAGAAGCTGAAGTACGTGGCTTGGTGTGCCCTTTCCCTGGCCGGGCTGATACTGGCTCACAACCTCATGGCCCTCATTTTCGCCCCTCTGCTCATTGCCTACGTGGGTTTCGTGTGGTTCCAGGAACGAGACCTGAGCGTGCTGGGCTATGCGGCCCTGGCCTTCTGTCTGGCTCTTGGCCTGGCGGCCTTCTACTGGCTGCCGGGCCTCGCGGAAGCCAAGTGGGCACGGCTGGGCCAGGTTGGGCCCGGGGCAAGCGACTACCTGCCTAGGCTTATCACCATGTCGGATTTCTTCTCGCCCTTCTTGCTCTATCGCTACTTCCCGGAACACGGGGTGTCGCTGGAGCATCCCATTAGCTGGCTGCAGTTCGGCCTGATCTGCCTCTCTCTGGCGGTCCCGTTTCGTCTGCGCCATCCCTCTCGGAATACAACGAGGAGACACATTATCTTCTTCCAAGTTGCCACCTTCGTCTCGCTCTTCATGCTCTTTGTGTACTCTCGACCCCTATGGGAACACGTCCCGCTGCTCCGCTATCTGCAGTACCCCTTCCGCTTCCTGACACTGACCAGCTTCACCAGTGCCTTCGTCATAGGCTCGCTCCCCCTGCTCTTCGTTCATGGAACTCAACAGAATAGGGACATACCGTGGGCGTCCCGGGGACGCATCGCAGGAGCCATCTCTGCAGTCGGAATCATTGTCCTGGCGCTAATGATCATAGCGCTTCCAGGATTGCCCATCGAACCGATGTACCTGCCGGAGCACGAGGAGCCACTGACAGAGGGAACGGTGAACTTCGCCACCATGGCCGAATACGACTATCTGACCGGCCTTTGGACCAGGTTATGGGGTGGGCCATGGCTTCTCGAGTACCTCCCTGTCTGGGTCGAGGAAGACCGGGGAGAGCTGTTCCTGCCAGTTGACAAGGGTCCTGTAACACCTCAGGACCTG
>JAUWYD010000224.1 GCA_030616025.1 Chloroflexota bacterium | reverse complement strand
CCTACTGCGAAGCATCAGTTATGTGAAGGATGGTGGGCCCATCGAGTATTTCAAAGCAAGGCATCGGGGCGACAGGAGCCGGTTCGAGGTAGAACTCTTCCGTCCGGGCAAAGTGGAGGAACTCTCGCACGAGGATATGTCCGCTTTGAGGGATCTGCCCAGGAGCAATGTTCTGACCGGCTAGACCTATTTGGCGAGCCACGCCGTTTCTGGGCGTCCAGCGCCTCCAAAACTCAACGATGGAGGATCAGCCTTGTGCTGTTGCGAAACGAAGTATGACTGCAGAACTGGAGCTGGATGGGGAACGGAGGCGATGCCGATAGAGGACATGGCTACTGCGTTGTGGAATCGTGAGAACCGGAGGATTTGAGCCGGCTAGCGAGAGGAGGTGAGGCAGGAGGAAAACGTGTTCAGGCAACATGAGTGCCATGGCCAGGGCCACGGCGCGCCAATGCTTCATATGTAGATAGGAGGGAGACAGTGTTTAGAAAGATGAAATGGTTTTCTGTCGCGGGTGTGATCTTGGTGATCGCGGTTGTCCTTGCAGCCTGCGCGGCGCCCGCGCCTCCACCTCCGGAGGAGGAACCCTGGGAGAGACACATAGTCATCGGGTGGACCCCGCCTGACATCACTGGCGTCTTCAAAACCGCTACCGACTACTTCGTCGCCGCGGCTGAGGATGGTAACGCCCAGGGCTTCGACATCGAGGTGCTCGCTCAGTCGCCGGCCACCCACGTTGCCTTCGCCGACCAGGTGGCCATCATCGAGGATTACATCGAGAGGAAGGTCGATGTGATCGCCATCTCGCCCATCGAGGTGGAAGTGGTGAAGCCTGCCATCGCCAAGGCCAACGAGCAGGGGATTCCGGTGATCATCGTGAACCTGCTGGAGCCCATCGCAGGCGTCGATGTGGACTCCTACATCGGCTTTGACAACACCATGGCGGGCATAATATCGGCCTATGCCCTCGTGGACTATTTCGGAGGCCCGGGGGTCCTGGGCGAAGGCGATATGGTGGACATTGAGGAAGGAACCTACATCGACCTCGCATGGTGGGAGGACCTCTACGCGGATGTGGATCCCGCGACCATCGATGTGGAAGCCAAAGTGGCTATCATCGAGGGGATCGCCGGTGGCTTCTTCTCCACCGCTCGACTGAACGGGTTCCACGCCGTGATCGACGACTATCCGGGCATCGAGGTAGTGGGCACTCTGCCAGCCGACTGGAACCGGGAGAAGGGCATTAAGGCCGCAGAGGACCTCCTCAGCGCCAATCCCTCCGGGAGCTTGGACGGCATCTGGGCCGCTTCCAACGAGATGGGCCTGGGCGCCATGTTGGCCGTCGAGGCCGCGGGCAGGGAGGATGAGGTGAAGATCTTCACCAATGACGTTACTCCCGAATCCGCGGATAGGGTCGCCGAAGGCAGGATGGTGGCCGAGACCCACCATGGCTTCCCAGAGTGGGGCTGGTACGGAACCGAGTTCGCAGTGACGATAGTCTGTGGGATGGATGTTCCTCAGATCTTCGACATTCGCCCTCGCACCATGTACCAGGACAACGCCAGGCTCTTCTATCCGGAGCCTGCTCTTGAGTCCATCGATTGGGCGGGCATCAAGGCCGCGTGCCAGTAGCATCTTTGACGCAGGGGCTGTCCAAGTTCATCTCTAGGGGCAGCCCCTGTCTGCAAGTTGGAAGGTCTTCGGAGCCCCCTTGGATAGTGAGGCTATCATCATGAAGTTGGCGAGGAAAGTGGCCATAATCACCGGGGCAGGATCTGGAATGGGCCGTGCTACTGCTCTGCTTTTCGCTAAGGAGGGCGCAAAGGTCGTGGTGGCCGACTGCGACCGGAAGAGCGGTGAAGAGACGGTCGATCTTATCGAAGAGGAGAGCGGGGAAGCAGCCTTCGTGGCGGTGGATGTATCCAAAGCGGTCGATGTAGAACGAATGGTGAAGACCGTCCTCGATTCACACGGCACTCTTGATATTCTTGTTAGCAACGCTGGTATCTACGCCCAAGGCGATGTTGTGGAGACAACGGAGGAAGTGTGGCATCGCATCCTTGGCGTCAACCTCACAGGGGTCTTCCTGTGCTCCAAGTACTGTGTCCCTGCTATGATCAAGCGCGGCGGCGGAGCTATCGTAAATGTGGCTTCCGAGGCGGGACTCGTCGGCATTGAGAACCAAGTGTCGTACAATGTATCCAAGAGCGGAGTCATAGCCTTGACCAAGAGTATGGCCCTTGATTTCGCACCCCATAATATCCGGGTCAATTGTCTCTGCCCTGGCAGGACCTTGACCCCTTTGGTGGAGAAGGTGATCGTGGACTCTGAAGACCCCGAGCGCATGAGGCGTGCCCTTGGAGAGGACCGACCTTTGAAGAGAATGGGAAAACCCGAAGAGATAGCCGCGGGGATACTCTTTCTGGTTTCAGACGAATGCACCTATGCCACCGGCTCAGTACTTGTCGTAGATGGAGGGTATACAGCACAGTAGCGTCTTGAGAGGAGAACTTACGTGACGTCACCACCCTTGTTGCAAGCGGAAGGCATAGACAAGAGCTTTCCCGGCGTGCATGCCCTTGACCATGTCGATTTCGACCTCCACGAAGGGGAAGCACATGTGGTTTTGGGAGAGAATGGGGCTGGCAAGTCAACTCTGATGAAGATCTTCAGTGGTTCGCTCCCTAAGGATAGCGGTCGCATCCTCCTTGACGGTGAGGAAGTTGAGATCCGTAACCCGCAGCATGCCCGCGACCTAGGGATAGGCATGGTCTATCAGGAACTGAGCCTCATTCCCACCCTTAGCGCGGCTGAGAACGTCTTCTTGGGCCGTCTCCCCAAGCGCAAACCTGTAAACATCGTCGACTGGACGCAGGTATTCTCCACAGCAGCAAGTATCCTGGACGACCTAGGAGCTGACATCGATCCGAAGACGCCGGTTCGCGATCTAGGCATGGCGCAACGCCAGCTGACCGAGATCGCCAAAGTGCTCTCCATGAACGTGCGGATCTTGCTGCTCGATGAGCCCACCTCCGCCCTTTCCGATGAGGAACGTGAACATCTTTTCGAGACGATACGTCGACTTCAAGAGAACGGAGTAGCCATCCTTTACGTCTCTCACCGCCTGGCGGAGGTTCCCAAGATCGGCCAGCGAGTAACGGTTCTTAGGGATGGCAAAGGGATAGGTACGCTGGCTGTGGGCGACACCGATGAGGCCACACTGATACGAATGATGGTTGGCAGGGAGCTGGTGGAGCAATTCCCCAAAGAACAGATAGAGTGTGGCAAGGAGATACTTCGGATCGAAGGCCTTACTGTTAAGGGCAAGCTGGAGGATCTCAGCCTCAGCCTTCACGAGGGCGAGATTCTGGGCATCTTCGGGGTCATGGGGGCCGGTCGTACCGATTTCGCCCGTACGCTCTTTGGGTTTGAGCACCC
>JAUWYD010000261.1 GCA_030616025.1 Chloroflexota bacterium | reverse complement strand
GCCATTCTTCTCCAGGTCAAGGGACAGGGTTTGGGAGGCATCTTTGGAGGAAGCGACAGCGGGATCTATAAGACCCGCCGTGGGGCGGAGAAGACCTTGTTCAACCTGACCGTCGTGCTCGTGGTTCTCTTCTTCCTCTTCGCGCTTGCCGCTGTGATCTTGCAACCCTGATGCCTTGCCGCCGGGGGTAGCCCTGAACCTAGGCCCGCAGAAGGAGACGAGTTTCACCTTTGATAAGACACATTCGTTGGCAGGCTATCATCGCCCTCCTGGGAGTCGTTTTGGTCGTGGCGCTGTTGGGCTACATCGCCTACACCACCACGACAGTGATTGTCCCCGACACGGGCGGCACCTACGTAGAGGGCATTGCGGGACGCCCCAGCTACATCAACCCCATTCTTTGCCAGTATAATCAGGTAGACAACGACCTGGTCTCCCTCATCTTCTCCGGCCTGACCGATATCAACGAGCGAGGGGAGATAGTGGCCTCTCTGGCCAGGGACTGGGATGTCTCCGACGACGGCCTGCTCTACACTTTCTACCTGCGGCGCGACGTTCTCTGGCACGACGGCGAACCCTTCACCGCCGATGATGTGCTCTTCACCATCGATGCAATACAGCACGAGGACTATCAGGGTGCGCCTGAGCTGTCCGAATTGTGGCGGACGGTTACGTCTGAGAAGATCAACGACTACACTATCAGCTTCACCTTACAGGCGCCTCTGGCCACCTTCCTGGATTACACCGTGGTCGGCATTTTGCCGCGGCATCTCCTGGCCCACGTCCCGGCCAGCGAACTACCACGGGACCAGTTCAACGTTCGCCCTGTCGGCACGGGTATGTTCAAGATAGGGCAAGTGAGCGGCGAACTTGTGATTCTGGAGGCTTACCCCGACTACCACGGAGAGAAACCCCTACTATCGAAGATACAGTTCAAGTTCTATCCTGACTATCAAAGTGCCTTCGCCGCCTATCAGCAGGGCGAGGTGGAGGGCATGAGTGAGGTCTTGCCTGAGGACCTGCCACGGGTTCGCAGGGAGGAGCATCTGCACCTGTACTCGGCTCGATTGTCAGGCTACACATTGATCTTCCTGAATCTTGATCTGCCCACCTTCCAGGAGAAGGAAGTGCGTCAAGCTCTTCTGTGGGGCATTGATCGACAACTCATCATAGACCAGATCCTCGACGGGCAAGGTATCGTGGCCCATAGCCCGATCATGCCCGACTCCTGGGCCTACAACGAGGACGTGCTTGAGTACGATTACGACCCCAGTGGGGCCCGTCAGTTGCTGACCGACGCTGGCTGGCTGGACAGCGATCGTGACGGAGTGCGGGAAAAGGAGAACATGAGACTAGAATTCAGCCTGCTCACCAACAAGGATCCCGTGCGACGCCAGATGATAGAAGAGGTAGCACGGCAACTCTGGGAGATAGGCGTCAAAGTCGTACCGATAGTCGAGGACAGTTCGTGGGTAGTGAACGAGGCCCTGCGCCCCCGGAATTTCGATGCGCTATTGTATGGTTGGGGTAATCTGCCCAGCGACCCCGATCCCTATCTGATGTGGCATTCCACGCAGATAGGTGGTGATGGACAGAACTACGCCGGACTTGACAACGTGGACATAGACCAGTTGCTGGAACAGGGACGCCAGAGCATCGATCAGGGTGAAAGAGCGGAGCTGTACCAGGACTTTCAGGATCTGTTCGCTGAAGAGGTACCATCGTTGTTATTGTACTACCCTGTATACAACTACGCTGTCGATGAGATGGTCAAGGGCGTGCAACTGAGCGCCATGATGGATCCCGGCGACCGTTTTCGAACCATTGCTCAGTGGTACATCAAGACCCGCAGGGTGATGGTGAGTCAGGCGGGACAGGAATGACTTGACACGCCAGCGTGATGAGCATATACTTTATACTAGAGCCGAGATGGCGGAACAGGTAGACGCGCTGCGTTCAGGGCGCAGTGGGGGCAACCCCGTAAGGGTTCGAGTCCCTTTCTCGGCACAGAGCAGAGAAGCCCCGATTCATTCGGGGCGTTTTCCTATTGAGCCAATTGCGGACTGCATGTGAAGTGCTGCCTCGCTCTCCGAGGGAACCATTTTCCCATCCGGGGCGTCTATGTCATGGGGGATGGCTCAAAGCGACCCTCGCACAATAGACTGATCAGGAGGTTGAGTGAAATGTCGAGAGCAACGACCATTATCGGAGTGGTGACGCTGGCACTGCTGGCCGTCGTCCTGGTGCTCCAGTTGCTGCTGCTTGTGCCTGGAGTTGGCAGTATGCGGGCTGGCGTCGAGGAAAGGGCTATCATGGTCATGGGAGAGGGGAAGGCGTCCGCTGAGCCCGACCTCGCCGTGATCAGGTTAGGTGTCGAGACCAGGGCGCTCACAGCCGACGCAGCGGCCCAAAAGAACAGCGAGCTTATGGCAAACGTCATGGACGCGTTGCAACGGAGAGAGATAGCGGACGAGGACATCCAGACCGCAGACTACAGCATCCGGGCGGAGATAGACTGGGAGGATGACGAGCGCCGGATCCTGGGCTATGTTGTGTCAAATTCTGTGTCGGTCAAGGTCCGCGATGTGGATCAGGTGGGAGATGTGTTGGATGCAGTGACCGATGCTGGTGCCAACAACATCCACGGTATTCAGTTCACCTTTGATGACCCGTCTGAATTGCGGGAGCAAGCTCGAGCCGAGGCCATGGCCGATGCTCGAGGCAAAGCCGAAGCTCTGGCCACGCTGGCGGGTGTGGGTTTGGGCAAACCACGCAACATTAGCGAGTCGTTCATCCAACCGCCACCTTTCGCTCTGGAGCGTGTGTATGCCGCTGCGGAGGGCGGAGGAGGCGTGCCAGTGTCCCCCGGGCAACTGGAGGTGAACGTGCAGGTACAGGTCACCTTCGACATCCGCTAGCCGAGGCTCTACTCGAGCCATTACCGGCAAGGACAGGAAGAGGCCGCTTCAAGTGCCGTTGAGGCGGTCTCTTTTGCGTGAGGCTGGTTCCTATGGTATACTTGGGGCGAGGCGGTACCGCCTTGGTGTACTCATCTGCCAGCGTTCGCGGGG
>JAUWYD010000116.1 GCA_030616025.1 Chloroflexota bacterium | reverse complement strand
TGGGGAGAGTCATTCTCGAAGGGAGCGCCGCTCCCGATACGGGTGTGCCAGGTGCGGTCATGGGCTACTCCGTCGAACGACTCGTCCGGGCTCCCTGTTCGGGTGTATTCCGGGGCGAGAGACAAATCGGGGATGAGGTGAGAGAGGGAGAAGTAGTGGGTCATGTTGACGGCGCACCGGTGGTCGCTGGCATCACCGGGGTGCTCAGGGGGTTGCTGGCCGATGGACTGACGGTGAGGAAGGGCTTGAAGATAGGCGATGTCGATCCCCGCGGTGTCAAAGAACACTGTTTCACCATTTCCGACAAGGCGCTGGCCATCGGTGGTGGGGTCTTGGAAGCGATTCTCTATCTTCGCCGGGAACAGTCAAAGTGACCTTCTCTATGAGTTGACAACCTATGAAGTCCTTGAGTCTATACATCCACGTTCCTTTCTGTGTGTCCAGGTGCAGGTATTGTACCTTCAACTCCTACGCTGGATTGAGTCATCTGTACGAGGGGTATGCTGAGGCACTGGCACAGGAGATTGGCCTGTACGGCGAAGGCATGGGCCGTGTGGAAGCGGGGACTGTCTATCTGGGTGGTGGCACGCCGACGGTACTGAGTGTTGAACCGGTAGCGGGGATATTGCAGGCCTGCAAGCAGCACTTCGCCCTGCCTGAGGATGCGGAGATCAGCGTCGAAGCTAACCCCGGAACGGTTGACACTGGCTATCTGTCGGCCCTGAGGGAGCTGGGCGTCAACCGCTTGAGCCTGGGGGCCCAGAGCTTCTCTGACGAGATGCTGTCGCTCCTGGGGAGGGTCCACACAGCCCACGAGACGAGAGAGACCTACAATCTGGCGCGGAAGACCGGTTTTGAGAACGTCAATCTGGATCTGATCTACGCGCTGCCGACTCAGACCCTTGATCAGTGGAAGGCCGACCTTGCGGAGGCGATCGACTTGAAACCAGACCATCTGTCTCTATACTGCCTCACCGTAGAGGAAGGCACTCCCTTGGCCGAGGTCATCTCCACGGGACAGATTCCCTTTCCCGACCCGGACCTAGCTGCCGACATGTATTCCTGGGCGGGGGAGACACTAAGAGAGGCTGGGTACGATCATTACGAGATTTCCAACTGGGCCAGGAGTGGTTACGAATGTCAGCACAACATCACGTATTGGCGCAACCGGCCGTATCTCGGTTTCGGAGCCGGGGCACATTCGCTCCATCGTGGAACCAGATATCGCAACGTTGCCCGTCCTCAAGAATACGTCAGGCGGATGGAGCGGGGACAAAGCTGCGTGGCCGAGAGGGAAGAGATTCACGTCTCCCTCGAGATGAGCGAGACCATGATCATGGGTCTTCGCTTGTGTGAGGGCGTGTCTTTCCAGGAGTTTGAAGAGCGCTTTCACCTGCCGCTGGCTGCCGTCTACGGGGACCAGACAAAGGAATTGGTCGCCCAAGGGCTCTTGGATGTAAACGGCAGAGGGGTGAGACTAACTGTGCGGGGCCGTTTGCTGGGGAATGAGGTTTTTGAGAGGTTTCTCCCTGTTTCGAACAGCTAATACTCTCTCTCGACCAAGAAGAGGGCTAGCTCCTGCAACTTGTCCTGTGCCCGGTTCTGTGTGTCGGCCTTTTCCAGGGCGGCCAGCGCCAACTGCCGGTGCTGAGTGGCCGTCTGGCGCGCGTATTCCCGAGCGCCAAGGCTGTCCAGTTTCTCTATGACCATCTGTACTTCTCGAGGTGCTATGCTTTCCTGACTGTAGATTTCCCGCAGCTGCCGGTCCCCCTTTTGCAGCGCGTAGACCACCGGCAGGGACTTCTTCTTGTTGACGATATCCTCTCCCACCCCCTTTCCGGTGGTCTTTTCCTCGCCCCAGATTCCCAGTATATCGTCGATTACCTGAAAGGCCAGTCCCAGCTGGTGACCGAAGATGCGGTAGTGCTCCACGGTCTCCCGGTCTGCCGTACCCAGCAGCGACCCCAGTTGGGTTGCGCATCCTATGAGGGAAGCAGTTTTGTTCCCGATCATCTGCATGTACATCTCGACACTGACGGCCTCCTGTGCCTCAAAGGTCAGATCCAGATACTGACCCTCGGTAAGGGCTAGGCAGGTCTCATCAACAACTCTGAAGGCATGGACAATCTGTTCAGGAGGGACGCCGCGCTCCCGCAGTCGCTGAAGGGCAAGGCGGCTGATAGCAAAGAGGCCATCACCGGCGTTGATGGCCTGAGCCTGACCCCAGATGCTCCACACGGTTGGACGGTGGCGTCGTTCGAGGCTGCCGTCCTCGATGTCATCGTGGATGAGGGAGAAATTGTGTGTCAACTCGACCGTGGCCGCAGCCGGGAGGGCACGGTGCCAGTCTCCACCGCAAGCTTCGCATGACAGGAGGCACAGGAGAGGGCGCACCCGTTTGCCCGATTTCTGCTCCCGCAGAGAGAAGCTCTCATCTGCCCATCCCAGGTGGTAGAACATCATGCCGTAGTAGGGGGCCAGTGCCTCTTCAGAAACCGCCATTGAGGCCTTCATCTCTGCCTCGATGGCGGTCAGGTAGTTGCTCAAGTTGTCGAATGCCATGGCTCGTTCTATGCCTGATCGACTTTGCGCAGCAGTGGGGTATCCCTCAGAGTATCTATGTTCGTGGCGCCTATCAAGAACATAGATATGCGCAGCTCCTCGATCACCTCCTCTAGCTTAGAGACGACTGCAGCGGCACCGATTGTGGAAGGCTCTAGCAGCGGCGCTGCCATTCCCCCGGCACGGGCGCCGAGAGCTATCACCTTTGCCACGTCCATGCCGGTGCGGATGCCCCCACTGCCTATGATGGTCGTCTTCGGCGCGCCTTGTCGCCCCATCTGAATGGATTCGGCGGTGGGAATACCCCAATCGGCAAAGGCTTGCGCGATATTGCCCGTTTTTTCGTCGAGAGCTCTGTACTGTTCCACCGCGCTCCAAGAGGTTCCTCCGGAGCCAGCTACGTCTATGGCTGCCACGCCAGCCCCGGCCAGCATCTTAGCCACCCTCTCTGAGATCCCCCAGCCCACTTCTTTCACTACCACGGGCACGGGGAGACGGTGGCACACCTCCTCGATCTTCGTCAGCAAAGAGGAGAAGTCTGTGTTGCCACCAGGTTGGAGGCACTCCTGCAAGGGGTTCAAATGCAGGATCAGAGCATCCGCATCTATCATCTCCACCGCTCGATGGCAGTCCTCCAAGTCGTACTCGTAGTTGAGCTGCACGGCGCCCAGGTTCGCGAGGAGCAGGATGTCTGGCGCCACTCTTCTAACTTGGTAGCTGTGTACCAGAGTGGGATCCTCCAGCGCCGCTCGTTGGGAGCCCACCCCCATGGCCACTCCTGTTTGCTGAGCAGCTTCCGCTAGGCTCAGATTAACGTGCTCAGCTTCCTTTGTGCCTCCGGTCATGGAGGAGATGATCAAGGGGGCGCTCAGATCCTTGCCCAGCAGTCCGGACGACAATCGCACCTCAGCGAGGTCAATCTCTGGCAGGGCCTGATGGATGAAACGATAGCGTTCGAGGCCTGTGGTTAGATGGGTGAATTGGGGATCCTTGTCCAGGCAGATGCGAAGATGTTCGAGCTTGCGCTGCTGGTGCATTTGGTGCTTTCGTAACTTCTGAATCCGTCGGGTGTTGGTAGGGTAATGAGGTGTTCGACAAGGATTATCAGCGTTTTGGTGGCGCTTGTCAAGCTTGACTAGCTCCTCGAATGCTGCTATACTTACAGAGATAACTTGGACGAATCCAGAGGAAGAAAGGGGTGAAAGGGATGAGCGAAGCGCGTGAAGGTGATGTCTTCACTGCGGTCAAGGCGATCATCGTCGAGCAGCTCGGTGTAGATGAAAGCAAGGTCGCGCTTGAGGCGAACTTCAAGGAGCATCTCGAGGCCGATTCCCTCGATCTTGTCGAACTAATCATGGCCTTTGAGGAGTACTTTGAGGAGAAATTCGGCCGCGCGGTTGAGATTTCCGATGAAGAGGCTCAGGAGATAACCACGGTTGGGCAAGCTGTGGCCTACATCGAGAAGCGCGTCGCCGAGGAAGGACTGGCATAGAGTATTCGCAACCGGCTTGACGGAATGGGGATGCCCTCGGGCATCCCTTTCTTGTTTCGCGCGCCAAGTGCCAGGTGGAAGTGCGAGGAGATGATACGGTCTCCAGCGGAACGATGCACCTGTTGCGGGGTATGCGTCAGTGTTTGGCCTTCAGGCGCGCTGGAGCTGGCTGAGACCAGGCTGGTCATCGACGAGGCGCAATGCAAGGTCTGTGAACTGTGTATCCAAGCCTGTCCCGCGGGAGCTTTGACAGTGGAAGGGGATGTGCCTCCTCTTGCTTCTGTGAGGCAGAAGTATGACCTGGTGGTCGTGGGAGCCGGGCCTGCTGGTTCCACAGCCGCGCGATTTGCCGCAGAACGGGGTTTGAACGTACTTCTGCTGGAAAAGCGACAGGAGATAGGCAGCCCCGCACGCTGTGCAGAGGGCATCAATCGAGAGATGCTTCTTCCTTTCCTGGAACCAGAGGAACGGTGGTTATTTGCTCACACTCGTCACAGGAAACGTGCCCGTCGGCATCGCCAGCGATGATATCGTGAGCGACGGGTTGATGTTGATTGGCGACGGGGCCAGGCAGGCTGACCCGCTGACCGGGGGAGGCATCGCGAACGCGATGATCGCTGCGCAACTGGCGGCGGAGGTGGCTGTTGACGCAGTGGAACGGAGCGATACCTCCCGGGACTCGCTCAAGGAATACCAGAGGCGTTGGACGAAGGACAGGGGCCGGAAGATGGCGTGAAACTACCGGCTTCAGAGTCGCTTGCCAGCTGCGGAGCGCACCTCACATGGTTTCCTGCGGGCCTTTGCACTGGCCACAGGAGGGAAATGAGGTCTCGATGATAGACACCTCACCGATTCTGATGTATACTTAGGTTGCTGGGTCAAATCGGGGCGGCAGGGCAAGACCAATGGCAAGGCCAGGGCAGACCATCCCCATCAGTTCGATAATCCTGGCTGGTGGTCAGAGCGCACGTTTAG
>JAUWYD010000288.1 GCA_030616025.1 Chloroflexota bacterium | reverse complement strand
ACTAGCGATAGATCGCTAGTCTCGAGAGGTGAGAATGTCGGTCCTCAAGCTGCAGAGCGACGTCATCTACGGTCCGATCAATTCGCGGCGCTTGGGTCATTCCCTGGGTATCAACCTGCTGCCCACAACCCGCAAGCTCTGTTCTTTTGATTGCATCTACTGCCAATATGGGAGTTCTGACGCAGGGTCTCTGCCTGAAGAGCACACAGGGTTCCCTTCGCTGGAAACCGTTCTACAAAGCATAGAGAAGGCTCTGAGTCAGCAACCGCAACCAGACTACCTGACCTTCTCGGGCAACGGCGAGCCGACGCTACACCCTCAGTTCCCGGAGGTCGTAGCAGAAGTGCGCCGCCTGAGGGACCGAACGTGCCCCAATGTCAGATTGGCTATTCTCTCCAACTCGTCTCGGATCCACCGTCCTGAGATCAGAGAAGCCTTACAGCAGCTCGATGATCCGATCATGAAGTTGGACGCCGGCGATCCTGCGACCTTCGCTCAGATCAACCGTCCTGTGCCGGGAGTCACGTTTGAGAAGATAATCACTGGTCTGGCTGCTACGCCTCGAATCATAATCCAAAGCATGATTGTCGACGGCCCGGTTCAGAACGCAGAGGGTGAAGCCCATGAAGCGTGGCTCAGTACTCTAGCTCAACTATCGCCGGAAAAGGTGCAAATATACAGCACCGAGCGTCCAGTCGCACGGACTGAGGTTCAGAGGGTATCCAAGGTAACCCTAGAGGGGCTAGCCCGGAACGCCGAGAAACGAACAGGCCTGCCAGTGAGGGCATACTAGGGCCGGTCGGTTGAAGAAAGGCAACACCCATGAGGATACTACACATCTACAAAGACTATTATCCTGTTGTGGGAGGTATGGAAAACCATATCAGGCTACTGGCTGAAGGGGCGGTGAAACAGGGATTGGAGGTCACCGTCCTGGTCACGAGTCTTACCCATTCAACCGACATACAGGAAATGAATGGGGTCAGGATCATCAAGGCTGGAAGGTTGGCCACCCTGGCTTCCACCCCCTTGAGTTCCGCTCTCTTCTTGTGGGAGAGACGTTTGAAGCCCCATATCACCCACTTGCACTGCCCATACCCCTGGGGAGAGATGTCCCATTTGATGTTCGGGCACAGTCAAAGAACGGTCATCACCTATCAAAGCGACATCGTTCGCCAGAAAAGCCTCCTCAAGCTGTACCGCCCATTCCTGCGGCGCATCCTGAGAAGAGCGGACCGCATCATCGCCACCAGCCCCCAGTATATCCAGAGTTCACCGCACCTGAGCCAGGTGGCGGACAAGTGCGTGGTCATACCGTTGGGCATTGACCTGGAACACTTCCAAAAAGCCAGAAGAGAGGAAGTGAAGGAACTGAGGAGTAAATACAGCCCTCCTCTGCTCCTCTTCGTGGGTATACTCCGATATTACAAAGGGTTGCAGTATCTCATCAGAGCGATGAGACACGTGAATGCCCGGCTCCTGGTGGTAGGTTCAGGGCCCATGGCTGAAGAATGGCAGCACCTGACAGTCAAACTGGGTCTAGCGGACAAGGTCTTCTTCGTCGGCCAGCACGTGGAGGACTTACCCGCCTTCTATCAAGCCTCTGACCTTTTTGTGCTTCCTTCTTCCCACCGTAGCGAGGCCTTCGGCATGGTGCAAGTAGAAGCGATGGCCTGTGGCAAGGCGGTCATCTGTACCGAACTGGGCACTGGAACCTCCTACGTGAATGTTGACGGCGAAACGGGCCTGGTCGTGCCAGCTCGTGACGCGGATGCCCTGGCACGAGCCATCAACCGGCTACTGGCCGATGAGGCCCTGCGAACGGAGATGGGTGAAAGGGGGAAGAAACGGGCCATGCAGGAGTTCTCCCACGAAGTCATGATAGACAAAGTCCTGGCGCTCTACGAGAGTCTCCTATGAAGGTTGAATTCTGCTGTTAGCTCGACTATCATCAGTAAGTCAAAATCGCCGTCGCTGGCGACGGACGCAAGCCGTACAAACCTCAACGTGTAATGAAATCAGTAATCGGTGCCACAAGGAAGGCTGGACGTTAAGACAGCATGCGGGTGCTTGTTACCGGTGGCGCGGGCTATATCGGCTCGCATCTGGCCGACAGATTGCTGGCCGAAGGCCATCAGGTCATCGTCGTCGACAACCTCTCCCTAGGTAAGCTGGCCAACATCGAGCACAACCTGGAGAGCCCGGATTTTCGCTTCGTCGAAGGAGACATCCTTGACGTGCACCTGATGGATGAACTGATCGGGGAGTGTGAATTGGTCTTTCATCTGGCGGCCGTGGTGGGTGTGAAACACGTCCTGACCGACCCTCTGGGAGCTATGATGACCAACGTGTGCGGTACCGGGAGAGTCCTGCAGTCCGCCTGCCAGCATGGCCGCAAGGTAGTATTGGCCTCTTCCTCTGAGGTGTACGGCAAGAGTACGAAGTTCCCTTTGGACGAGAACGATGACCGCCTCCAGGGCCCGACCCAAGTCTCTCGGTGGTGCTACTCCACGGCGAAAGCCCTCGACGAGCATCTGACACTTGGCTACCATCGCCAGCGCGACCTCCCGGTGGTGATCATCCGTTACTTCAATTCCTACGGCCCCCGACTGGACCCCCGGGGCTACGGCAGCGTAGTGGCAAAGTTCGTGAACCAGGCTCTCGAAGGTCGGCCGATTACGGTTCATGGCAACGGACGACAAACCCGATGCTTCACATACATTGACGACACCGTCGCGGGCACGGTGCTGGCGGCCACGGTTGAGGCTGCAAACGGGGAGGTACTGAACATCGCACGGGCGGAAGAG
>JAUWYD010000085.1 GCA_030616025.1 Chloroflexota bacterium | reverse complement strand
GTCACGTCGCCGGATTTGAGCCCTCCGCACAAGCCATGCAAGTGAGCGGCGTTCTTCACGGTGATCGGGTTCTTGGCGAGCGCCTCCTTCAATTGATTGCTCGCCGCTCTCAGCTCCTTACCCTTGACATCCAGCACATGGGTCATAGCGCTGTCCCTCCTCTGCCCGTTCAGGCATGCGATCCACCTCATACAGTCGTACGAACTGCTCCTTGACCTCCTGCCGCCTCCTTGGTTCCCTCAGGGCATCCAGCATCATCAACATGAGCCCATCGAAGGCTTCCGCTCTGTCTCTGCGCTCCTTCTCCTCCTTCGCCCGAGTCAAGGCCTGGTCATCCACTTCCTCGACAACGTCCAGCAGTCCAAAGTCGAGAGCGTTTTGTAGGCACAGATCGCCAACCTCGCTCCTAGTGATGAGTGTGCTATGTCCGTCTTTCGCACCCACCTTGCCCACGCCAATGTCGGCTGACTCCCCTAGGAAATCATCACAACTGGCGCACCCCGGTCGAGTGTACCGCTCTATCTTGGCTAGAGGGACCGTCTTCGTTGAGTCATTCCACAGTACCACTCTCAGTTCTTTGTCCCGTGGCGACGTGTAGATCCGCTTCATGTCGTGGCGGGATACGCCCACCATCTCCACGAGGAACTGGAGCACCGAGCTAGGGTAGTATACCCCGGTGCAAAAGACGGCAACCCTTAGGGCTATCGCCTCCTTGTACGGGTTCAGTCTCTCGTCCTGTGATGCCAGAAGCGTTCTGATCGCCTCGCTCGCACAGGGAGGTCCGATGACCGCGATTCTGCGGAGCTTCCTTTGGTAGACGGCCTCGTTGAGCACGTCCAACGTGGGTACCCACAACCCTTCCATTCCCAGACAATCGGCGACTTCCTCCACTCTCGTCAAGACCTTGGCTTGGGGCTGCATGGTCCACCCATCCATACAGTTCATGATTGCCCCATCAATCAGGCCCGTGGAAAGGGCTGCGATCAATAGGTTCTTGATCACTTCGTTGACCTCGCCACTGTCCGTGACGCCTTTGGTCCTTGCGGACACCACGCGTCTGGCCGCCAATCCCTCCCACTCGTGGAGCCGGGGACAAGTCTCCTCGCAAAACACCTCGCAGAAAGTGCAGCTATCAAGGGGAATCGTGGTAAGACCGATGGTCTTCTGCCTCGTCTCTCTTGCCGGATGTCCTCCTTCCCCATCCCAGTGCAGCATGCCCTTGGAGCAAGTAGCGATGCACAGACCGCAGCCAGCACACCTGTCCATTGCCCAGACGTCCCTTTCCAACAGCTTCGACATCACATATCCCCCTGCTCTATGACTTGCCCGGTACGGCTGATGATAGGAGGGGAGCAGTGGTGAGAGGAGCATCCCAGGCCCCTACCTTGGCCGAGTGCAGGTGACTGTGCCCCAGGTACTCGATCTCGTCTGTGAACTCCGTCACAGCCTCAACGAACTCCTGTGCATCATCAGGCTTGAACCAACGTAGTCTCAGCCTTCTAGGGTCGAAACCCTGATCCTTCAACCACTCCTGCAACCTCTCGACCCTCTCCACCGCGTACCGATTGCCTTCCACATAGTGGCACATCCCCGGATCACATGCACCCACCAGAACCCCATCGGCACCCATCAGGAAAGACCAGAGGACATGATAAGGGTCGAGTTTAGCAGAGCAACCCAACCGGATAATCCGGAGATCTGCTGGATACTGACACCCTTCAGCCCCAGCCAGGTCCGCCGCCGCATAGCCACTCCACTCACACAAGAAAGCCAGTATGCGTGGTTGATCGCCAGCAGGAGAAGCCAAAGCAGCATTGATCTGAGCAATCAGTTCCCTATCCGTATAGGGCTCCATGACAATGGCCTTCACTGGACACACCACCGTGCAGTTGCCACAACGCTTGCACAGTGAGGGCTCAATCCTGGAGACGCTCAGGATTCCCTCCCTCTGTTCCATGCTGATCGCTTGGACGGGACAAGCGGCTACACAGGTGCCGCATCCCGTACAGAGCTCCTCGATCACCATAGCTGGGGACGCCTCGCTGGAAACATGCCCCTCGGATAGATAGTGCAACGTCCTGGCTCCTGCCCTGTAAGCCTGGAACACGCTCTCGTCCACACCCGCCGGATAGTGAGCACTGCCGCAAACGTAGATGGCATCTGGCACATGGGTCCCCGGCCGTAGTCGCACGTTCGGTTCCAGCACGAAGCCAGTTCTGTCTATAGGCGTTCTAAGCATAGAGGCTATCTTCGCAGCGTCGTTCTGGGGAACAAGAGGCAGCGCCAGCACTACGAGATCGTGCGGTATGATCGCTTCCTCACCACGTGCCTGGTCGTAGACTTCCACCGCCTCATCCGTCACGGTCGGTGTTGCCCGCTCGCCATATCTAACGAAACGAACTCCCAGATCCCTCGCTTCCCTGATCTGTTTCTGGCTGACGTCAGCGCTCAGGCTCTTGTAGAGTACCGAGAGCTCCGCCGCGGGGTCCCGACGTTTCAACAGGATCGAGTTCTTCAGCGCAGCCATAGCTGGTAGAGAAGAGTACTGGGGCATACCCGCCCCATCCAGGACTATTACCACTTGCTGGGCATCCACCCTGTGCTCTCGCAGCGCCTCCTCTAGCTCGAGTTGGGTGATGACCTTAGCTCCGTCGTGTCCAAACATGCCATTGGGACTGCACTCCTGCGCCCCAATGGCGACGATGATAGCACCCACGTTGAACTTGGAAGTCCCACCGTCTTGCTCAACGGTGATGCGGTAATCCCCAACGGAACCACTGATGTCCACCACCCTCCCGCCAACGAGGGTTTCAATAGCTGCGTGTTCCTTCACCGACTCCACTCTCTCTTCAACGAACTCCCTGGCGCTTCGATCGCCGGGATGGAGCTTGTGTAGTCTTACAACCTGCCCTCCCAGCCGCTCCTCCTTTTCCACCAGTTTGACAGGAAAGCCTCCATTGGCCACAGCCAAGGCAGCTGTGAGGCCCGCTATTCCCCCTCCGATCACGAGGGCGACAGGAGTCACACTGATTCGCAACCCTTCTCGCGGGTGTGCCAATGCGACCCTGGCCACGCCCATCCTTATCAGATCAAGTGCCTTGCTGGTCGCTGCCGCCTGATCGTCGGCGTGCACCCAGGCACATTGCTCCCTGATGTTTGCCATCTCGAAGAGGTCGCCACTCAACCCTACCTCTTCCAATGCTTCCTTGAAGACGTGTTCATGAGTCCTGGGCGTGCAGCCCGCCACAACGATGCGGTTCAGGCCCTGCTTTCTAGTGGCCTCCTTCATTTCATATAGCCCTTTCTTGGAACAGCAATACCGCTCCCGCTGCACCAAGACCACGCCGGGGATGCCCTTCGCACCGCTCTCAAGCTCCGCAAGCTCCAGGAAGTCTGCGATCTTCCTTCCGCAATCACAGATGAAGACACCCGTCTTTGCTTCACTGTCGCTGTCCACGCAGATTGCTCCTCTCGCAAGAAAGTGGCCTGTTCGCTAAGCGTCTTCCTCACAGAGCAGGTCTTGGGACCCCGCTCTGATCTCAGGCGCCAAGTAGTGGTCACCACAGATCCTGCACGCCCTCGCCTCGAAATCCGACTTCCACTCATGCACAGATCTGTTGGTGAGCACATCGTCCAGCTTGATCGCCCCCGTCGGGCAAACGAACACGCAGGTCGCACAGCCAATGCAGGCGTTGGATCCAATCTCGAAGGGAGGCTTCACCTCTTTCACAAACCCCCGATTCACCAAGCTGATGGCCTTGGCGCCCACTATCTCGTTGCAGGCTCGCACGCACAAGCCACACAGAATGCAGTCGTTATCCCCCAGCCTTACCCTTGGCTGCTCAACCCCCATCTCGGCCGCCAGGTCTTGAATCACCTTCGCATTGGGCGCAGCGGCCAACAGTAATTCGACCGTCGTGCGGCGAGATCGCCGCACCATCTCGGAATTGGTGCTCACCACTGCACCCTCCTCAGCGGGGTGCACGCAGGAAGCAACCAACTGAGACCCGTTCGGGCCCACTAACTCAACCACACAGAGGCGACACCCACCGTAGGGCTCCAGCGCCTCGTGAAAGCACAGTGTCGGTATCTCGATACCGTTCTCTCGTGCCGCCTCCAATAGGGTTGACCCCTCCAGGGCTTCCATGTCTTGACCGTCAATCGTCAACGTTATCATGTCGTCTAGGCCTTCTACTCCAGCACAACCGCATCGAACTTGCACACCTCATAGCAGGACCCGCACTTGATGCATTTCTCTTGATCTATCGAGTGGGGTTCCTTCTTCGCCCCACTTATCGCCTCTGATGGGCAGGCACGCACGCATCGCCCACAGCCGGGGCAGTCGTCCGCAACTATTGAATAGTGAATTAGAGGCTTGCATACGTGGGCCGGACAGAACGCTTCGTGGATGTGAGCCTCATATTCGTTGCGGAAGTATCTGATCGTCGAAAGAACTGGATTGGGCGCCGTCTGTCCCAAGCCGCAAAGAGAGGACTCCTTTATCTGTTCACCCAGTTCCACCAGATATTCGATATCTCCCTCCTGCCCCCTTCCCTCGGTGATCTTGGTCAGAACGTCCAACATGGCTTTGGCTCCCAGACGACAGGGTACGCACTTGCCACACGATTCCTGTTGCACGAAGTTCATGAAGAACCTGGCGAACTCTACCATGCAGGTGTCTTCATCACAGACAACCATTCCTCCCGAGCCCATCATGGACCCCAGTTCCTGCAGGGACTCGTAGTCAATGGGAGCATCGAAATGCTCTAGTGGTACGCAGCCTCCCGATGGCCCTCCTAGCTGAACTGCTTTGCACGCCTTTTCCCCGGGGATGCCGCCTCCGATGTCATAGATGATCTCACCCAAAGTGGCTCCCATAGGCACCTCAACCAAACCCGTGTTTCTGATATTGCCTACCAAGGAGAATATCTTCGTTCCCTTGCTGTCGGCGGTGCCTATCTGGGAATACCAATCTCCTCCTCGCTCGATGATGATAGGCACGTTGGTCCAGGTCTCCACGTTGTTGATGTTCGTCGGCTTACCCCACAAACCGCTCACCGCCGGATACGGAGGCCGGGGTCTGGGCTCGCCTACTCTGTCCTCGATGGACGCCATCAAAGCGGTCTCCTCGCCGCACACGAAGGCACCACTTCCAGGGCGTATCTGGATGGAGAGGTCAAACCCGGAGCCCAGTATGTCTTCACCCAGGAAGCCATATTCCTCCGCTTGAGCTATCGCTATCCTCAGGTTCTCCACGGCCAGAGGGTACTCATTGCGTATATAGACATAGCCCTGGTGAGCACCGATGGCGCGAGCTCCGATAGTCATCCCTTCGAGCACCCGATGAGGATTCCCCTCCATGATGCTGCGGTCCATGTAAGCTCCCGGGTCGCCCTCGTCCGCGTTACAGATCACGTATTTTGTGTCCCCTTCTGCCTCCCGGCACAGCTTCCATTTGAGGCCTGTCGGAAACCCCGCTCCCCCTCGTCCCCTCAGGCCGGACTTGCGGACTTCCTCAATGATGTCCTCCGGCGACATTCCCTGCAGAACCTTGCTCAAAGCGAAATACCCACCAAAGGCGATATAGTCCTCTATGTTTGTGGGATCGATGTCACCGTTCAAATCCAGTACGAGTCGTCGCTGCTTCTGATAGAAGGGCACGTCATGTTCATAGACAATTCTCTCCGCCGTGCCCGGATCTTCATACAGCAGTCTATCAATCACCGTTCCCTCAAGCATGGTCTCCGATAGAATCTCCGACACATCGCCAACGGCCACGCGTTGATAGAAGATGCCGCTAGG
>JAUWYD010000207.1 GCA_030616025.1 Chloroflexota bacterium | reverse complement strand
ATGTTCTATCATGTCCAACAGCGGGGAGCTTACTATGTCATCCGGCAGGAGAAAGGGGCTGGTCTCGCCGGGCACGAGGTCGAACCCTCCCCACAAGAACGTTCTGTCAACCAGTGAAGTGCAGACCTCGCCGGTTCCCATCAGAGAGGCATACCTATCACCGGCGATGAATCTGGGAATCCTTCTGATTATCCGCCAGACTATAGCAGGCAGGGCCTCGAAGCGGTATCGCTTGCCCACCTCGCCGGCAGAAAAGCTGTACATCCGCTCGTATGCTCCCCGCCTCTCAGCCTCGTCGTCAAAGCACCAGTGCTGTAGGCGATAGGCGCCGTACTCGTAGTACCTGTCCGGTCTCCAGAGGTCGTCAACCACGCCCTCCGCTCCTGCCTCGATGATGCGAGGCGAAGAATCGCCCACATGATAGCGGAGGAGGGCGTGTGTCCATCTGATGTCTGCCCCTAGCCAGTTGGCGACACGCAACCACAAACTCGGTGTGCGCGTCACGACTATGTCAAGTTGCATTGGTGAACCTCAGACTGCGAAGCCGAGGAGGCAATTCGTCTTTCTCTGTTCCGTCACTTCGCGGCAGATCTGCGATACTCGCTCAAACGGCGGTCGGAGTCGCTTTCGGAGCCTCTCAGAGCCGCTCTGACAGGCCCTTTGATCCGTGTCTATGTCACAGAGCACCTGCTCCCTCCCCTGCTGCCGCCCATTTGTCTCAGGTGCTCTACGCTTGCCGTGACGTGGTGCTCACAGAGATCACAGTGAAGTCTTCAAGCCCAGACCTCTCCCTAGTCCCTCTACAGAACCTGACAACTGGTCAGTCGCCAGTGACCCTGTTGTGCACGGCCATGTCGTCGCTGGTCCACAGGTACCACTGAGTGTAGACGAATAATCTAGATCCGCAGTTCCACCACGTCGCCATCAGCAAGCACGTGGTCGCGCCCCACCATTTGACCGTCGTGTGCAGCACTGCCCCAGACCCGGGCCGTTTTCAGGTTGGCTAGAAAATCCTGGTGGACCTTGCCCGCGAAGTCCTCTATGGCGCTCCCCTTCTCCAACACAAACGGTGCAGTGAGATCAGGCTTCTTCCCAGGCGGCTTGGTGTAGACTCGAATGATTTCCAGACGCTCGAACACCTCCAGCTTCAGGCGCTCGAGGTTTCGACCGGTAGTTGCGGAAACGGGGAGTAGGGGCCAGTTCTCCTCGAGCAGTTCCTGAAAGATCTCAAAGTCCACATCTGAATTCTCATCATCGTTCTTGTTGACCAGCACTAGTAGCGGTATGAAGGTCAGACCTTGCTGTTCGGCGTAGCGATCTCTGAGGCGCTGGGGCACGATACGGTGTTCCTGTAGCAGAGCGATTGTGTCCTCGAGCTCCTGGATTGGATCTGTCTGCAAATCCACGACTAGCAGGATGAGGTCGGATCTCCGAATCAGATCCAGCAACTCCGGCTCCACAAAGTCCCTGTTCAAGGGTGGCGTGTCTATCAACTGGATCTGGACGTTTTCCATGGGCATCATTCCGGGCGTGGGTTCCCAGGTGGTGAAGGGACCATCCACCACCTCAGGAGTGGCGTTGGTCAGAGCTGCTACGAGGGCGGATTTACCCACATTGGTGGGGCCGACCACGACCACTTGTCCCGCGCCCTCTTTATCTATACGGAAGGCGGACTCACGCCTGCTGGGCGGTTTTCGCGCCTGGTCCGTAGCTTTCAGTGTGGAGAGTCGCCTGCGAAAATCCGCGCGCAGCTTGTCCGTGCCCTTGTGTTTGGGAATAGTGCGAAGCAACTCTTCGACACGCTCGATCTTCTCCGCAGTCGACCTGGCTGCGCGATATCGCTTTTCCGCCTCGAAGTACTCTGGAGGGAGGTTTGCTGGCATGGCCCTAAGATTCTATCACAAGCTGAACGCTGTGGGCGCTGACCAAGCTCTTGGACTGACACGCCGTTGCATGGGGTTCGGCCCCGTCGCCAGTATCATCCAATGAGCCGAGTGGTGGCCACTTCTCATGCCACCGCTGGGATACTCGCAGACTTCCGCGTCCAAACACCTGGCATGGACTGTTGAGCGTACACTGCGTCCGATGGTCACCAAAGCAGCCACGTGGCGACAACTACCACCACAAAGGCCACCAGGGTTAGAGGCAGTCCCACTCTCACGTAGTCGCGAGAGCGATAGTCACCCGGACCCATGACCAGCAAGTTGGACTGGTGAGCGATGGGGGTGGCGAAGGCCACTGATGAGGCCAACGCCACCGCCAGCACGAGCGGGCGTGGATCCAACCCGTGGCTGGCGGCCATGGTAAAGGCGATGGGAGCCACAAGCACGGCCGTAGCGGAATTAGATATCGCCAGGTTCAGGCCAACAGTGGTCACAAACAACACCACAAGCACCGGCAGCACGCCAAGATCCGCCACACCCGAAAGCGCCACATCTGCAAGCCACTGTGTTGCGCCGCTCTTTTCCATCGCCAGGCCCAGGGGGAGTGTGCCCGCCACCACGAAGACTACACTCCACTCGATGGCCTGATAGGCCTCGTCCATCCTCACGCAACCGGTAAGAATGACAAGCAGTGCCGCAGCCAGGGCAGCAACCGAGATAGGTGCAATACCTGCTACCACCACGACGATCATCCCCAGGAGAATCGCCACCGCCAATGGCGCCTTCTCTGTCCTGCGGGGCACGGCTTCATCCCCCAGAAGCACTATCAAGCCAGGTTCTCTCCGTAACAATCGGAACCTCCGCCATGAACCCTGGACCAGCAGCACATCGCCCATCTTCAAAGGTTCGCTGGCGATGTCCCGCTCAATGGACTCCCCGCCGCGCCACAGCGCAAGCACAGTCAATCCGTATTTCTCTCGAAAGCCAACTTCCCGCAAAGTGCGCCCCTCGAATGAGGAACGCGGCGCCAATGTGACCTCAACAAGCCCAGTGTCTCCAGCCAGCAGTAGTTCTGTTTCCTCTGAAGTTGTTGTGCCTGATTGCAGGCCCAAGCTGGTGGCAGCCCGCTCCAATCGCCGAGGTCCTCCCTCGACCAGCAAACGGTCCCCGGCCGTCAGAGTCTCTGACGGGTCAGGATCGATCACATGCTCGGACTCTCGCACCACCCCGAGGACCGTCATGCCAAACTCTTGCCGCATCGCAGTCTCAGCGAGGGTCTGCCCCACCACAGGGGAGTTGGCAGGCACATTCAGTGCATAGATATAGTCTGGCAAATGATAGATCTCAAGAAGCTCCTCAGGCAGCCTCGTGCGACGCAGCTTATCACGGGAGGGTCGGTCGGGCAGCAAGCGGCGGCCAATAGTCGCCATGAAGACGGTTCCCACCAGCACGAAGGGAAGCCCGACCCAGGTGATCTCGAAGAAGCCCAAGGGCGCCAGCCCACGAGCTCGGAGCAGGTCGCTGACGATGAGATTGGGTGGCGTACCGATCAAGGTGAGTGTGCCGCCCATCACCGCGCCGTAGGCCAGCGGTATCAAGAGGCGGGACGGTGCCACGCCCGTCTGCCTAGAGATCCCAACCACCACCGGGAGCAGTACTGCCGTAGCCGCCACGTTGTTCATGGCAGCAGACAGGAGGGCCACTCCTATCATCAGCACTGCAATCAGGCGAGCCTCACTCTGCCC
>JAUWYD010000170.1 GCA_030616025.1 Chloroflexota bacterium | reverse complement strand
CTCATTCAGCTGACGTGACATCTCGGAGGTCGTGGCAAAGCTGGCAGCCAAGAGGGAGACCATGGTGGTGATGTCCAAGTTCGCAGCACTGCCGGCCTGCGCGATGATCTGACCCATCGTATCCACCATGACCACGGCAGCGACGTCAGCTTCGACAAGAAGCTCTCTTAGTCTTCTAGTAATGGCCTCCAGATATTCCCCTGAAAGAGATGAAACCCTTCTCGGAGCCATCTGCTTCTCTCTGCAGTAGATGGGAGGTCGAAAAGGCCAGCCCCCTTGGCCTTAGTCCTACCCAAGCTGATCACTCAATTCGCTGCTTGCGCGGCAGGACACGGCACGCCATCGCTTGAATCTGAGGGCTTGTGAACCATAGTATACCACATTTCCAAGGCTATGTCAATATTTACCCACCTTACTTGCGGCGTGGGGCATCCCTTGGTCACACGAGAAGGCGTTCAGTCCAGGCAGCACCTCTGGAGTCAGCGGGTAAGCGTACGGTGAAGGTCGAGCCCTCGCCCACCTCACTCTTGACGTCTATCCTCCCGCCATGTCTTTCAACGATACCGTGGCTTATGGAGAGGCCTAGGCCTGTACCTCTTGCCTTAGTGGTATGGAAGGGGTCAAAGATGTTGGCCAGATCCGAGACCGGGATACCCTCTCCAGTATCGGCGAAGCTGATGCTTGCTTCACCACGTTTGTCATCCCAAACAGTGTCTATGTACAGGTCACCACCTTCGGGCATCGCTTCAACAGCGTTGATAATGATGTTGAGAAAGACCTGCTTTAGGAGATTGCTGACGCCGTTCACCTTTGGCAATCGCGAGGTCGCGTGTCGATGCACCACTACTTGCGCGTGTTGGATTCTCTTCCCAGCCAGGGACAGGACATCGTCGAGAATGGCCTGGATATCTACCGGTGCCACGCGCTCCTTGGAGGGCCGATAGAAATCCAGGATGCGTTGCACCAGATCAATAAGTCGTTGCACCTCTTCCTGTGCCATGGAGAGATAATCCTGCCGTCTGCTCTCATCCAGGGAGGGCTTGGTAGTCACCAGATGCAGACAGTTGTGAATCGCCTGCAAGGGGTTGTTGATCTCATGAGCCAAGGAAGCAGCCAGCTTCCCAGTGGCTGCCAACCTCTCAGCCGTCACGAGTTGGATTTGAGACCTCTCCAACTCGCGGGTGAACTCGGCAAGCTCCGTGTAGAGGCGAGCATTCTCCAGCGCGATGGCCACCGTAGCCGCCATGGAGTTCAAGAGGTCCAGGTCTTCGTGAGTGAATTCCCCATCCAGTTTGTTGACGAGTTCGATGGCTCCGATAACGTGGTCTTTGATCACCAGGGGTACGCATAGGACGGACCGGCACTCCAGGCCAAACTTCTCACTGGCTTCTCGATAATGGCGCGGGTCAGCACTCACATCAGGAACCAGAACAGGCTCTCCCTCCTTGACCACCCAGCCAGCGATCCCTTGTCCTACCTGGAGCTTCAGCGGCGCGGTTTGTCGCACATCACCATGCATACTCATGCGAAAGACGAGTTCGTTTGTGGTTTCGTCAAATAGCAGGAGGGAGCCAGCCTCGGCCCTCACAATCTCATTGATACCCAGCATAGCCAGGCGAAGCACTTCATCGAGGTCAAGCGTGGAAATCACAACTCGCCCCAATTCATTCAGTGCAGCCAGTTGGTTGGTCCTGTTCCTGGTCGCCTCGTGGATGCGGGAGTTCTCGATGGCGATGGCAACTTGACCGGCCAAGACGGACAGGAGTTCCAGATCATGGTCGCGAAAAGGGGAATCGGGGGAGGTCTTGCTGGCGTTCAGCACACCGATGATTCGTCCTTTGATCTTGAGCGGCACACAGAGGGCGGAGGCCACGTCCTCTCGGTGCATGGCTTCGCGTACATCCGGCTCGACCGGGGCGTCATCGGTCAGTAGCAGGGGCTCTCCGTTCTCGATCACCCAGCCAGATATTCCTTCCCCAATCTTGGCCTTGGCGGAACCTATGACCGCTTTGGGCAGCCCTATAGCAGCCTCGACGCATAGCTCTTGCTTCTTCTCATCCAACAACATGAGGGAAACAACATCAGCGCCGGTCTCTCGCTCAACGATCTCAAGGATGAGTTCGTAGAGGCGTTCGATCTCCACCTCGGACAGTAGCGTCTCGCTGACCTCGAGGAGAGGCAGGAGAGCCCCAAGGCGCTCCCCATTCCGATGCGGAGCCTGGACGTCTGGGATGTTCTTGGTCGACATAATCATCCCCCATTGATATTCTATCATCTTTCTTCCTCGTTGACAACAGTACTATTGTCCTACTAGGTGCGGAATGCGCGCTGTGAGGGCCGCGGCTTCCCCATCGAAGGACCGGCTCGGGAACCTTTTGGTCGCTTTGTGCGTCTTGTAGTCGAAAGAGATCTAAGTGGGCCACGGGGCCCCAACGCAAACCGAGAGGAGGCGAAAGATGAAATCGAAAATGCTGCTCATGGTCTTCGTGCTTGGAGGGCTGCTTCTCTCCACTGGCGGAGCGGCTTACGCGGATGGTGTGGTAATAATCGAACCTCCACCTGGAGTGCCACCTCCTGACACTCCCAATCTGGTAGTCGAGTACCACCGCGTCGAAGTGGATATCAGCGACCAAGTCGCGACCACCGAGGTGGATCAGGTCTTCCTCAATGATACTCGCTACGATCTGGAAGGGATCTACATCTTCCCATTGCCAGAGGAAGCGGCCATCTCAGAATTCGCGATGTATGTGGATGGTGAAAGATGGGAAGGCGAGATATTGCCTCGCGACGAGGCGCGCAGGATATACGAGGACATCGTGCGCAACCGTCTAGATCCAGCTCTATTGGAGTATATCGGACGCGACACGTTCAAGGCCAGCATATTCCCCATCGAGCCCGGCGATGAGCGGAGGGTGGAGTTGGCCTATGGCCAGATCCTGCAGAACGATGGGGGACTGATCAAGTATGTCTATCCCCTGGACACCGAGCGTTTCTCTGCACGACCCCTGGAAGAGGTGGTCATCACGGTACGAGTTCACTCCGCACAGTCGATTAGGGCCATCTACTCCCCCAGCCACGATGTGGCCATAGACCGCATCGACGAGCATACGGCAAATGTGAGCTTCGAGGCTTACGATGTGCTTCCTGATCGGGATTTCGAGCTGTACTACACCGTCTCCGATGAGGACATCGGGCTGAACCTTCTCACCTATCGGGGGCGTGGAGAGGATGGCTTCTTCCTTCTGCTGGTCGCGCCCAAGGTCGAGGTGGACGAGAGGGACGTGGTGGCCAAGGATGTGATCTTGGTGCTGGATACGTCCGGAAGCATGGAGGGGGAGAAGATAGCTCAGGCCAAGGATGCTCTGGAGTTCATCATCGGCCATCTGAACCCCGAGGATCGGTTCAATATCGTGGCTTTCAGCACAGGTGTGAGGACCTATGCCAGGGAGCCTCAATACCCGTCAGAAGCCGGTGACGCTTGGAGGTTCATCGACGATCTGCGGGCCGTCGGTGGGACGAACATCGACCTGGCCCTGGCGGAGGCACTGGCCATGGCCGACGGTGAGCGCCCCCAGATCCTGATCTTCTTGACCGATGGCTTGCCCACCGAGGGTGTGACCGACACCGACAGAATCATCGCCAACGTGAGTCGCCAAGCGCCAGAGAACGTGAGGATCTTCGCCTTCGGCGTGGGCGATGATGTGAACACCTTCCTCTTGGACACCATCGCCCAGGACAACCGGGGTGCCAGTTCCTACGTACGACCCCACGAGAGCATTGAAGAGGAGGTGTCCACTTTCTACTCCAAGGTGAGTATGCCCCTGCTGGCCGATATTGAGCTGGATTTCGGTGACCTCCGCGTTGAAGACACCTATCCCTATCCGCTGCCCGACCTGTTCGCTGGCACGCAACTGGTCGTGGTTGGCCGGTATCGGGAAGGTGGCGGAACAGACATCATCCTGCGAGGCGAAGTGAACGGGGAGGAGCAGGAGTTCGTGTACGAGAACCTGCGCTTCGAAGATAGAGGTGGTGAGGAGTTCATCCCTCGACTGTGGGCCACCCGCAAGATAGGTTATCTGCTCAACGAAATCAGGCTACACGGTGAGGGGCGGGAGTTGATCGATGAGAT
>JAUWYD010000179.1 GCA_030616025.1 Chloroflexota bacterium | reverse complement strand
GCGCGTCGTCGACGAACTGGCCGAGGACGAGAACGCCGAGCTTGAACCCTGGGTGGGCGCAGCAGATCCGGAGACCGGGCGGCGCGTGCTGCCGCCTGGCGCCTATCTTCTGTACGATATTCAGCTGGGAGGCGCCCCATGAAAGCATGGACCAAAATCCTGATCGTTCTCATTCTCATCTCTCTGCCGGTAGTCGGACGCTGGGTGTGGTTCCATCGGGGATGGTACACGCCACCTCTCATCCCTGAGATCGACGAGGACCAGATAGAGGTCCTGCCGCCCGAGTATCGCCCCATCGCCGAGGAGGTGGAGGAGGGCGTCGGCCGCGTGGTCATCGACTTGGCCCACGAGAACAACCTGCAGGTTGACGATCTCACCCCTCTGCGGGATCGGCTCCTCGCTCGCGGCGCCGCTGTTGAAACATTCGATGGACTCAGCTCTTCCATGGAATCTCAGTTGCGCGGCGTGATCGCCCTGGTGGTCGTTGCGCCCACGAGCGAGTATGCGGGGTATGAGGTCGAGGCCATCATCGACTTCGTGGAGGACGGCGGACGGGTGCTGCTGGCGGGCGATCCCACACGCCCTGTCCCCTCAGAGGACGAGAGCTCCCTGGACTTGGGTGAAGTCCTCTTCCCGGCCAGTGCCGTCCCAGCCATGAACAGCCTGGCGAACCACCTGGGTGTGGCATACTTCGATGACTATCTCTACAACCTGGTGGACAACGAGGGCAACTATCGCAACGTCAAACTGACGTCCCTGAGCGATGAGCACCTCCTGTCCGAAGGGCTGGAGACGGTGGTCTTCTTTGCCGCCCACTCCCTGCGCAGCGATGGACTGTCCCTTATCGGGGGTGACGAGAATACCTTCTCGTCTCTGCGGACGGGCGAGACGGACCTGACTGCCGCGACGCTGGCTGCCGACGAGAAAGTGCTGGCCCTGGGCGACGTGACCGCCCTCACCGCGCCCTATCACACCGTCGCTGACAACGATCAGTTCCTGAGCAACATCGCTGACTGGCTGGCCTCCGCTGAGCGGGTGTGGGACCTGAAGGATTTTCCCTATCTCTTCCAGCGGCCGGTGGATCTGGTGCAGATTGCCGGGGACTTCCTTGACCCCCGTTTGATCGCTGGGACCGGTGCGTTGGAGGAGGTCCTTGCCCAGGTGGACCTCACTCTGAACCTTCGCGACACCGCCGACCCTGACAACGACGCCATCTTCGTCGGGACCTTCGAGGATGTGGAGTTGGTGGAGGAGTACCTGGGTGAAGCTGGGGTTACGATCACTCTGGTTGAGGAGGAGGGAGAGGAGGGCGCCGCCGCGACGGAAGAGGTAGAGGAGGAAGAGGAAGAACCTCGGGACACCGTCGAAGTGGAGGAGTTGGGCAGTATCCCCGTGGAGGGCACTACCCTCTTCGTCGTTGACCGCAGCGCCGACCGCGTGATTGTGATCGCCCTGGCGGAAGATGGGGACTCTGCCTTGGCAGCCCTCGAGCGGCTGGCTTTCGGGGATTTCTTCGGCTGCGTAGAGAGCGACGACGTAACGGTTTGCTCCACAGGTGAAGTCGAGGAAGGGTTGGGGCTGGACAGCGAGCGTGAAGAGCCTGAGGAGGGTGAGGAGGCACCGGAAGAGGGCGAAGGAGAGGCGGAGCTGCCTAGGATAGGCACCCGTTTGGAGTCGGACGCCGCCCTGGCGGCCGGGGTACCGTGGTTGACGGAGTTGGCCGAGGAGGACTACGATGTCACCTCCCAGGCGGGTGAGACCTATACCTACACGATAACCCTGGACCGTTCGCGGGATGTGCTCTGGATGTATGGGTGGTGCGTGACCACCAAGGAGTTGTTGGGGCAGAACTGGGACAACATCATTCTGGCTTTCACGATGGACGGCGAAGACGTGCCCCTGGACAGGTTCGCCATGCTCGAGATCGACATTGAGGACCAGGAATGCCGGCTGTATTTCGCCCTGGTCACCGATTGGCCACCTGGAGAACACGTGCTGATCACCGAGGTCACCTTCGAGACGGAACTGGACGACGGAACCGATATCTTCCCTGCTGGCACGCATTTCTACGAGCACATCGTGACGGTGGGCGGCTAAGCGGCGGGAAGAATTGAGCGTAGTCAGGAAAGAGTCTCGGGACCATTGCTTGGCTCCCAAGGCTCTTTTTCCTTACACCTCTGTCGGGGGTCTTCCCGCGTTTGACCGGTCCTGCTAGAGGTCGGGTTGCTTTTTCAGCGTCTCCTGTCTAGCTCAGTTGACAAGTCTGAGAATCGCTGCTATACTTTGCGCTGAAGGTACACAGTAGTCCTGCCTGTCGCAGGTGGAATAGGCTCACTCGTAGCTGTTTTCTCATCCTGGACTGCGCGGCGTTGTGTAAGTGCTGAATCCGTATAGAAGCTGAGGCTTCTTGAAGCACATTCAATCTGACGAAAGGAGAGGAGAGCAGCTATGGAAGAGTCCAGAGAGGCCGGGACCGTCAAGTGGTTCAGTGAGCGCAAGGGCTATGGCTTCATCACCCGCGATGAAGGCAAGGACGTGTTCGTCCACTTCTCGGGCATTCGGGCTGGCGGACCTCGTTCTCTGAACGAGGGTGACAAGGTGGAGTTCTCCATCGAGACTGGCGACCGTGGGCCCAGCGCCGCCGACCTGGTGGTAACCGAAGCCGCTCCGCGCCAGAGTTTCGACCGGTACTAGGCCGAGCCTAGGCGCCGCGAGCGAGCGCACGTGAACACGAGAGAGCCTCAGGGCGATTGTTTCGCTGCTGAGGCTCTTTTCTTTGCCAGCGGCACGCATCCTGAGCCGCGCTGAGTGACTGCGCACCCTGAGTAGGCGCGGAGCGGCGTACTTGCCCTGAGCCCCGCCGAAGGATCGAAGGGCGCAGCAGCGCACCGGTCCTGAGCCCAGTAAAAGGGTCGAAGGATGATCAGGCGCCCTTCAAGGGCGGGAGTGAGGCAAAGGGGGAGGCCTTTGCCGGAGGCCAACGATTCAAGCAAACCCGGTGGGGCGTCCGTACTTGACAACAGGCGACAATTTGTATACTATAGGCTACAGATTGTATCCAGTTGGGTGGCAGAGATGCTTGAGCAGTTGTTTTCTTCCAAGGCGCGGGTCGCTATCCTCCGCCTGTTTCTCCTCAGTCCGGAGGAGCGATTCTATGTGCGTGAGGTGGCCATGCGAACGGATCAGCCTCGGCGCGCAGTGCAGCGCGAGTTGCGCAGGCTGGAGGGAATCGGCCTGCTTGAGCACACGGTGGATGGCAATCGAAGGTACTATCAGGTCAGGAAGGACTGCCCCATTGTCCTGGACTTGAAGTCTATGTTCCTCAAGACCGTGGGTCTGGGGGATGTCCTGCGCGAATACCTGGCGGAGAAAGGCAAAGCAATCCAGCTTGCCTTCATATTCGGCTCCTACGCTAGTGGCGAGGAGAATGCTACAAGCGACATTGATGTCTTCGTGATTGGGTCGATCAGTGCCAGAGAACTCTCAGGCGTCCTGGCGCAGATTCAACGGGAGCTGCGTCGGGAGATCAATGAAGTTGTCATGAGCGCGGAGGAATTCGAGGCGAAGGTGAGAGCCGAGAACCATTTCGTTCTGTCCGTGCTGGAGGGGCCCAGGCTTTTCTTGGTGGGAGATGAGGAGGATCTTGCGACGCTTGCTGAGCAGGCAAGTGGGCGAACCCTCCGTCCTGGCCCGAGTGCAGAGCGTCTGCCCGCAGATACTCTGGCGTTGCGGGAGAAGATAGTGCCCATGCTGCTGCCCTATGGTGTGCAGCGTGTCGCCGTGTTTGGCTCGACGGTGAGGGGTGATGCTACGCCTGAGAGCGACGTGGATATCCTCGTGTCCTTCAAGGAGCCAGTCGGGTTGCTTGGTCTGGCGCGGCTACGACGGGAGCTGAGCGAACGGCTGGGTCGTCAGGTGGACCTGGTGACGGAGGGCTCTCTGAGCCGGCACATGCGGCCAGTCGTTGAACGGGAGAAGGTGGTGTTTTATGAAGAGTG
>JAUWYD010000195.1 GCA_030616025.1 Chloroflexota bacterium | reverse complement strand
GTAAGTGAGGGACTGATGGGAAACAAACCCAATTCGGCGGCGGATCTCAGCGCTGCGCGAAGCCATGTCAAGCCCAGCGATGCGCACTAGCCCACTTGTGGGTCTGAGCAGAGTCGCCAGGATGCGCAGCAGAGTTGTCTTGCCGGCGCCGTTGGGACCCACAATAGTGAGGAACTGACCCTGCGTCACCTCCAGATCGACGTCGCGGAGGACATAGGTGTGACCAAAGGACTTGACCAGGCCCTGGACCTGGATCATCTACCCCTTCTCCTCTCGGCTCCTCTTGAAGAAGGGATAAGCCAGAGCCACGAATACAGCCAAGATGGCAAGCCCCAGAACCGCCCACGTGGGCGCTGTGGGAGCGATCGCGGCGGATTCCGTTGGCGCAACCTCCAGCGGAAGGCTGGCGAAACGCAGGACGACTTGATCGGCCGAAGTCAAGTCGTGTGCAGTTAGGTGTAGATAATCGCCCCCCTCGACCGAGAGAGACTCCTGGCTGGTCAAGCCGGAAGCCTCGACCTCCACCCCCACATCGGCGACCAGTACATCCAACGAGCCGATCGGATAGGCTATCTCTCGCGGAAGATCATAGGTGGTCGACTGATGCCGCAATTCGTAGGTGAAAACAAATTGCTTAGAGCCTGGATAGATCGGCCGAGTGGAGGCAAAGCCTGTGTCCGTCTCCACTACGCAGCATTCCATCAACCCGTCCATCAGTTGGACGGCGGAAGCACCCTGGGGCAGGGTGAAGTGCACGGTTGTCGCTCCCTCCTCTCCCGTCGGCCCGACATAGGTTGTGTTTCCAGCGTTGAAGAGAATCTGCACCTCCTGCACCTGAATGGTCCCTGGCTCGAAATCGAAGATCAGGTGGGTCCGCTCCACCGATAGATCTTCGTCACTAGTGGTCGATTCGAAGACGGTGAACGGTATGGAGATGAGATCCTCTCCTTCCGGAAAGGCCATTACCTCGCTCCCGTACTTCACTCCGACATACTCGACTTCGAACTGATAGCCATACTCTTCCGTGTCGAGACCTTCAAAGCGGAAGCGCCCTTCGGCGTCGGTAGTGGTCTCGAGGGAGCTTTCTGCCCCTTGGCCCGTGAATAGCCAGAGGGTGACAGGCAATCCTTCGAGGGGCCCCCCACCTGACGAACCGTGGAACACTTGACCCTCGATCACGCCGGACCCTTGAGCCCAAGCGCCTACGGTCGTCGTGAGTAGAACTAGGATTGCTGTGACGGTGGCCAACCTCATGCGCATCTCAACTCTCCCCAGCTGTCGCCCGCCCTTTTGGCCAAGCGGCGATGACTGTTCCCGCCAGGAGCACTCCACCGCCGATCCAGATCCAGGTCACCAGAGGGTTGATCACTATCTCAAAGGCGGCCAGACCATCCTCCTCCAAGCTAGCCAAGACTACGTAGAGGTCTTCCTTCAGATTGGTGCGTATGGCCACCTCAGTCACCCAGGGGTTCTCCAACGCATAGTGATAGTTCTTCTCCGGCACCAGGGTAGCTACCTTGGAATCGCCCGCATAAACGTCAAGGGTGGTGAAGAAGCGGACTCTGCTTTGATATGTCTCGGGCTCGGGGTTCAAGGTCTCAACCCCGAAGTTCTGGTAACGAAGCTCGTAGCCCGCGATGGTTGTGGATTCGCCAGGATTCAAAGCGATCAGTCGCTCGCTCTTGTAGGCCATTGAGCCCGTGACTCCAACCGCGATGAGGACGACACCGAAGTGGATCAAATAGCCGCCATAACGGCGGCGAGCCCTGGAGAGGAGCGTGAGAAGGGCCCGTAGATAGCCTTCAGCCGTCGAGCGGCGCCGAGCCATCAAGTCCCTGGCCAAGACTGACAGGAGCGTCAGGAGAACGAAGACAGAGATAGCGGCGGAGACGAGGGGGAACAGGTCCCTGACGCCGAGGACGTAGATCGCCACGGAGAACAGGAGGCCCCCGATGACACCAGGAAGGAGCCTGCTCACGGTCTCACTGGTCAGTCGCCGCCAGCCTATGACGGGACAGATGCCCATCAGGCAGATGAGAACCATCGCCAGAGGGCCGGTAGCCCGATCATAGAAGGAGGCATCGAGGCTGACCTGGAGCCCTCGAAAGGCCTGAGCGAAGGTTGGATACGTGGTGCCCAGGATTACTATCAGAGCGATGCCACACAGCAGCACGTTCGCGAGGAGAACCCCCCCCTCACGGGAGAGAGGGCTGCCCATCTCCCTTTCGCTGCGGAGTTGGCGCCGACGGAGGAAGATGAGGAAGAAGCTAAGCCCGAGGATGATGCCCATGAATGCCCCAAGGAAATAGGCGATGGGCTGCAAACTGCGCGAAAAGCCGTGGAGGTCGGATACGATGATGCCACCTCTTGTTACGAGCGTCGCGAACAAGCACAAAACGAATGAAAGTGTGGCTAGCACCATGTTCCAGACTCTGTGCATTCGGCGTCGCTCCTCCATCATTGCCGAATGCACCAACGCGGTCCCCGTCAGCCACGGGATGAGGGAAGCGTTCTCCACCGGGTCCCAGGCCCAATAGCCACCCCAGCCCAGCTCGACATACGCCCACCATGCCCCTATGATGATCCCTATTCCAAGGGAGACCCAGGCAAAGAGATTCCAGGGTCTGACGGCCTTTATCCAGTCGCTACTCACTTCGCCGCTCATCAGGGCGGCCAGTGCAAAGGCGAAAGGCACGGCGTATCCGGCGTAGCCGAGAAAGAGGATCGGTGGGTGGATCACCATGCCGGGATTCTCCAGCAGAGGCAACATGCCAATCCCTTCGGTTGCCTTGAACGGCAGGGTCTCGAACGGATTGGTTATGAAGATCAATACGAGAGTGAAGAAAGCCTCGTTGACGGCTAGCGTAGCCAGAATGTATGGACCGATGTTCCCCAGCCTCTCGCTATAGAGTACTGCTATGCCGGTCAGGATAGTGAGGAACCAGAGCCAAAGAAGCCAGGAGCCTGCCTCGCCAGCCCAGAATGCGGAAATAGTGTAGATGAGTGGAAGGTGGGTGCTGGTATAGCGGTAGACATAGCTCACCTGGAAATCGTGGGTCAGCAGAAGATAAAGCAGAATGGCAGAGGCAAGGCTGACCAGAACGGTCGTCGCCAACAGTGCATTCTTTCCGCTTTCGACTAGCTGGCGAGATGCGCGACGTCTCCCCATGAAAGATGCTATCGCCCCGTACGACGAGACGATCAAGCAGAGGACAAGGATCCAATAGCCGACATCAGACATCATTGCTTCCTATCTGGAGATGGTGTACGAGCAGGCTATTCCTCGACGTACTTGGAGGGGCACTTGAGGAGTAGCGTACTGGCCTCGAAGAGACCGCTGGAGACATACTTCCCCTCTACCACGGTCTCAGCGTCGTCCCCGAACATGTCGGGGCGGGCGCCTTGGTAGACGATGGGGAGACTCCCACCTTCGTCGGCGATCTCGAATCGGAGAATCAACTCCTGAGGATCCCAGTCTATCGTCTGGCCGACCACGAGACCGGAAACTCTTACCATGCGGTCCGAGGGCCCCTGAGCCAGCAGTTCTTCCACGGTTAGATAGTGAGCACTGGCGCCCTCGATATTGCTGAAGATGAGCCATCCCAGCACCAAGAGTATGATGGCTCCGCCTATCAAGAACTTCAGCCGCCCGCCGGCGATCATGCCCGGCGCCCGCAGATGAGAAGCAGATCTTGACTCGTCCATGCAACCTCCATCTTTCTAGAGTGTTTGTTAAATATACTGACAAACGTGCCGCTTGTCAAGCAAGGCAAGAACTCGTCGG
>JAUWYD010000026.1 GCA_030616025.1 Chloroflexota bacterium | reverse complement strand
AAAAGGTGGGCATGAACTAGGGGGCCGAAGGGGGTATCGGAGCGGAACCAGAGGCCATCTTGTGGTTCCTCCATGCGGATCGCCTCAGCGGGGCACTGATAATGGCAAACTGCGCAGCCCTCGCAGGCCACAGGATCTATGGAATAGGGATCGGAATCTGATCTCTCGTCGGGAGCGATAACGGCATCGAAGCGACAGACCTCCTCACAGGTGCCACACGCCGTACACAGTTCTGGATCAGTAACAGCCACCTTGCTGCTGAAGAAGGCGTTTTCTTCTCGCACCTGAGGTGACAACACCAGTTCCAGGTTGGCCGCGTCCACATCGGCATCCACCAACACGATGGAGGAGTCTTGACAGGCCAGGTGCGCCAATGCTGCCGCGACTGTGGTCTTGCCTGTTCCCCCTTTGCCGCTCAAGATGACGAGTTGCTTCACGCACTAGCCTCCTGCTTGATACTGGCGAAGAGCTGACACAGCTGGTCACGGTATTCGGGCAGTGCCTCCACCAAGGGTGTACCCTTGGAGTAGGCAACGGCGATCCGGCGGTCCAAGGGGATACGCATCAGGATAGGTATCCCCTCGGCGGTGCAGTATTCATCCACTCCTGTGTCGCCTACGCCATCATGGTTCACCACGACCGCTACCGGCAACGCAAGTTCGTCACGCGCCACCTGCACAGCAAGCCTCAGGTCGTGGAGACCGAAGGGCGTTGGCTCGGTAACCATAAGCACGAGATCTGCTCCCCTCATTGATTCCACGACCGGACATGCTGTTCCAGGGGGAGCATCTAGTATCGCGACGTCATAGTCGTTGCGTATTCGTCCCTTCAACTGACGGATGATGGGCGTGGCCATCGGTTCGCCTACGTTCAGGATGCCGTGAGCGAAGTCAATGGGGCCGACCCGGCCTTCCTCTATCATCCCGATAGTGTGGGGCACCTCGCCTATCGCCTGCTCAGGGCATTCCAGCATGCACCCGCCGCAGCCATGGCACAACTCAGGAAAGACGAGGGTCACGTTCGGCAGGGCCGCAATGGCATGGAATTGGCAAACCACCGTGCAGCGGGCGTGATGGGCACAGCGAATCGGGTCAACCTGGGGTATCATGACGCTCACTTCCTCTCGCCGCGTGATGACGGGCTTGAGGAACAGATGAGCGTTCGGTTCCTCTACATCGCAATCGAGGAACAGCAGCTTGCCGTCGTGGCGTTGGGACATGAGGGACAACGCCAGATTGACGGCGACTGTGGTCTTGCCAGTACCACCCTTGCCGCTGGCAATGGTCAGAATCATGAGACTTCCTTTCCACAGGGGGTCATGTTGCCACGAAGCTGCCCTGCATCAGTCATTCCTCGTCGTGGAGCATTCCTCACAGTACCCGAACAACTCCACCCGGCTGCCCGTGATCTTGAAGCCACGCTGATCGGCTAGCCTTTGATGCATTTCAGCGCAGTGAGCGCACTGGAACTCGATCACCCTGCCGCAAGCCAGGCATACCAGGTGCTGATGTTCCCCGGATTGAGCTTCATAGCGATAGCGGCTGCCAGCTAGATGCAACTCGCTCACCAAATCCAGATCCTTCAGCAGCTCCAGTGTGCGGTAGACTGTGGACAAGCTGAGCCGAGGAACCTCCTTCCGTGCCAAATAGCAAATCTCGTCAGCACTGAGGTGTCCTCCTTGCTCCTCGATGATTCTGAGAATCGCCCGGCGTTGCGGGGTTACTCTATTCCCTCGGTCTCTCAGAAGAGCGGCGACCTGGCCGGGCCGTGGGCGCTCACCTCTTGTGACTATCAAACGTGCCCCCTGTCATCTTGAGCTCTCAGATAACGACTACCTCTCTTGGCCTATTCCCTTTTGCAGCCTTGATCCATTGAACAAGGGGGCGTGGCACATCGCTCCTCTTGACCGCAACAGGTCCTTCCCTTGGCACGAGTTGTTTGCCCACTCATCACATAGGGAGCCGAGAACAACTTGTCCAAGAGAGGACTGCCGCAGTGAGGACAGAGGGGGGCCGTACCTCCTGAGCGCACCAAGACCTCCGTCTGCTCGCCGCAGCTTGCACAGCGGTACTCGTAGATGGGCATACTTTCTCCTCTCCTACAACCATCGTACATCGCCTCATCTGTTGCTTCAAGCGATATGGGACTTAATGCCCAAGCTCAATGACTGTTCCCACGCCGTTGACCAGGAAGTCGTGGCCCCGCTTCTCAGAAAGTCCCAGACGCCACGATGGCACGGGACCGTAGACCACACTCCTCATCACCCTCGGTGACGCCTGCGGAGCCTACGTCCTCCTCCGCTGGTCTCCCCCTCACCTGGCGTTGCCCGTGTGTCACCACGGCCGCCAATCGAGCCCGGCGTCATCCTTCTGTCCAGGGCATCCAAGACATAGTCTGCCACGCGGGGAACGACCTCGCGCCCCAGGAAGAACAGAGCCGATCCAATAGCTGGGGCAAGTCTAGTGGCAAGGGGTACCGTGACCTGCTGACGTTCATATGGGGCAATTTCACGCTCGACATATGGGTCAAGAGCAGGTTCTGTAAGCGTCAGAATGGCTGCTTCGGGGCAGGTGGCCGCACAGGCCTCACACTCAGTACAGAGGTTCTGGTCAATCGCTGCCACATCATCTTGCAGGGTGATGGCCTCGACCGGACATACGTCCACGCAGAAGCCACAGCCGGAGCATCGCTTCTCATCTACGTATAGCATGCTTGTCATCCCTGTTCTGCACTGGCTACATCATGACCTTGACCACTTATTCCTTCTTCTCGAACTCTTCAATCCGCTTCAGGACTTGGTCCAACTGCTCTTGCAGTGACTGGGCCATCTCCCTCAGTTCGGAGATCTCTTCCTCTGACGGTCTAGCACCGGTACTTGGTGGCATAACAGGCGCACCCCAGGGACCGGCTCCCATGCCCATTCCACGACCCATCCCTCGGCCCATGCCACCGCCCATCCCGCGCCCCATACCCATGCCTCCCCCCAGTCCAGACGTAGCTCCGGAAACGGGATGCAACTGACCACCCTTGTAGGCTTCAACCGCCTGCTGCACCGTCCCCGCCGAGACGGGGTAGATCTGTACCCCGGCTGCTTGCAGAACATTGAAGGCTTTGGGGCCCACGTTGCCGGTAAGGACAGCTTGTACCCCCCTGCTGACCACGAACTGCGCAGCTTGGATGCCTGCCCCGCCGGCAGCGGACATGGCCGGGTTGGGCACCGCTTCGAACTCCATGGTCTCCGTGTCAACGAAGACATAAGTAGGGCAACGTCCGAAGATCGGGCTCGCTTCCGCACTCAGGCTTTCTCCTATGGCGCTGACGACTACTTTCATTGACAACCTCCTATTTGGACCATTTCTAGAGCTGAAGACGGGGAGAACGGTCAAGCCTGGCCGCTTCAGGGAAGCCGTTCTCCCCCGTTGCCAGTCGGCTGACGGTCATTGTCTATGCTTCCTTCTCTAGTTCCTCGACGCCTTTGCTAATGGCATCCAGTTGGCTTCTGAGCCACTGGGCCTGGGTCTTGAGGGCCCCTAGTTCATCCACCGCTGGCTGAAAACCAGCCCAAGGCCATTCACCCCATGCAGGGGCTGCGCCTGGCATCGGCCATTGGCCGGTCATGAAGTGGGTGGTGCATGGACCCAAGCCTGTGGGACTCCTGCCCACCCATCCAGGGCTGTACCCGAAGCGCATCCAGCCCGGTAACCCGGTGGCATAGCACATCCAACGGTGACGCATCGCTCTTACTCCTTTCTAGTTGTTCTCAAACTGTGTGTTATCTTTCGTTGGCCCGTGGGGCCAGGCCTTGGTGAGGGCCCATAGGCTCCCCCGCCTGGCGCGGCGCCTTGGGCATAAGGCCCTGCCGCGCAGGGGTTCATACCCATGGTCCACCAGCGGCGAGGCATCCAGGGATAGAACCGGCAATAGGAATTAGGGTTACCCATTGCCCGCCCTACGCCAAAGCCTCGCCCGAAGCCCGCGCCCGGCCAGTAGCCTCGACCGAAACCTCTCCCGCGTCCTCTACCGAATCTTGGCATTCATGACACCTCCTTTCCATTCGTGCAGTTTGGTACGGGCAACCTCTCGGGCGATCAACCATGATGCCGTTGAGATACGACTGTATTGCAGCCTCGACGTTGGCGATGTCCGTGACGACGACCGGGATGCCGTGTTCCTTCATGCTCTCATGGGCCCCCCAGCCCATACCTTGGCAGAGGAGCGCATCGCAATCCGCAATGCCATTTGCCATGGCCGCATGCTTGGCTTGGCTGCTGGGGCCGAAGCCGCGACGCTCTCGGTCGTTCGGCTCACATTGTTGGTGTGCGAACTGATGGTGGCTCGGCTTGTCACGCATCTCACGCTTGGCGATTTCGTTGTTCTCAATAGTGACCACGATGTAGTAGGGAGCTCGCCCAAAATGCTGGCTGATAGTTATTCCATCATCGGTGATCGCTGCGATCTTCATGTCTGATACCCTTTTCACCAAGATTCCTCTGTGGCTTCAGGGGCGGCGGACGCCTGCGGTCCGGCGCGGTCTTGATTAGGCCGTGGGCGACGCGGATGAAGGCCTCGCCCTCTACCCAACCTAGGCATTCTCAACACTCCCTTTCGACGAAGTCGGCTCAATGCAACATGTCGATGCGGTCAACAATGGTGCCATCAAGATAGGCTTGTAGCGCCTCCTCGATGTTGGTGATGTCGGTGACGATGGTCTGGATCCCGCTTTGCTTCATGCTCTCGTAGGCTCCCCAGCCCATGCCTCGGCAAAGGAGCACATCGCAATCACTGATGGCTCTGGCCATGGCCGCATGGCGATCCTGGCTGTCTGGGCCAAAGCCATGCCGCCCTTGCTCATCCAGATGACCCTCTTCGTGGACGAACTGTTGGTGGCCCAACTTGTCGCGCATTTCCCGCTTGACGATTTGACTATTCTCGATGGTAAGTACAGCGTAGAATGGGGCTCGCCCAAAATGCTGGCTGATGATTTTCCCATCATCGGTGATCGCTGCGATCTTCATATTTGATGCCCTCCGTGCAAAGATATTTCTACGAGTTCAGAGGTGGCGGACGCCTGGCCTCCGGTGCCGTCGTTATTAAGGTCTGGGCGATGGGGATGAAGGCTTCCAGCTCATACTCCTCGATGCGCCCTTCATCGCTTAACTCCGCTATCTGGGGATCCAAGGGTAGCTGCCCCAGGAAAGGCACACCTAACTGGGTTGCTGTCTCTCTGGCATGGCTGGGGCCGAAGATATCGTATCGCTTGCCGGTATCTGGAGCGGCAAAGTAGCTCATGTTTTCTACCACACCGAGGATTGGAATGCCGAGATGCTGGGTCATCTTCGCCGCTTTTCGTACCACCATGCCCGCCAGAGCTTGTGGCGACGTGACAAGCACAATGCCACTGAGGGGCATTGATTGCATCACGGTCAATGAAGCATCAGATGTGCCTGGGGGCAGATCCACCACCAGGGTATCCAACCGACCCCATATGACCTCCTCCCAGAACTGCTTGATAGCTCCACTGATGAGGGGCCCGCGCCAGACAACGGCGTCATCCTCGCTCGGTAGCAGCAGGTTGATGGACATGACCTTGATGTCCAGAGAGCTCTCTACAGGCAGGATGCCGAGGGGATTGGCCACCGGGTGACCATGAATGCCGAACATCTTGGGAATGCTGGGGCCAGTGATGTCTGCATCCAAGACACCGACCTCTTGCCCCTCCCGTCGCAAGGCTACGGCCAGAAGACTGCTCACCAACGACTTGCCTACGCCGCCCTTGCCGCTCATGACTGCTATCACGTGCTTGACGTCATTCAGCTTTTGAGCCAACGGGGAGCTTGCTTCCTGGGCTGGTTGCGCCTTTGCGAAGGCTCGTCGTCGCCCCTGGGTGCTCATCTCCGCCAATTCTATCTCTACTTTCTGCACCCCATCCAAGGCCGAGACCGCTGCCTTGGCTTGCGACAGCAGTTGATTCTCAAAGCTATAGTCCAGAGTGGTCAAGGCAATAGTGAATCTCACCTCGCTGTCTTCGATCCTCATATCTCTGATCATGCCCAGTTCGACGAGGTCACGGCCCAGTTCGGGGTCCATGACCTGCGACAGGGCTTCCTCAACTTGAGATTCGGTGATCAACTTCTGCCATCCTTTCGTCTGGTACGTGGTTCCCCAATTTCATATGTTCTTCATACGCCTGGAGGAAGCGGTCCAGCACACTCCTGGTCTCCCGCAAACCGCCAATCCACCAGCCCAAGTATTGATCTCCTTCTGGTGTGAGCTGGTACACCCTGCGGGCGGGGCCGCCGCCTTCGGTATCCCAGGTGGACGTCACCAACGCTCGGCTCTCCAGGTCCCGCAGGGAGCGGTAGACCACACTGGAATCGACGGTCTCCTCCGCGAAACCGAACTCCTTGAGCCTCTCAAGGAGATCGTACCCATGGCTGCCACCTCGGTGCAGGAGCAGCAGCAAGCACGGCTCCATGAAGCGGCTTATTCTTTGAACCCACGCGCCGGCTCTGCATCTTCTTCTCCATCCTCTGCCCCGTGGCATGACTGACTCCTTCGCGGATAATGCGTGTTGCCGTTATCGACATTCTGCACATATATTATATATTATCTTATGGGATTTGTCAAGTTGGGCCAGGGGAACGAATCGGTGACGCCGGGAAGGGACCAAGAATGCTTGAGGCCTAGTGGATGGGGGGATGCTGGCCAGCATTGCCCGACCACAAGGAGGGCGCCATCACAATCCTAGACGTGCGCCGTGTGTTCATCCTTGCTCCAGGCACAGGTTTAGCTGCGGCCCAATACGGATCGGCTCAGGTCTTGGGGGCGTTGCGAGCGTGTGCGCCAAAATGACGACGGCGCTCACGTCTGCGCTGAAGCGGAAACGCATGGCTTCGGCAACACTGGCACTCCGCCAGGCCAGCTAGGCCGCTCCAACAGAGCACTATCTTGGCCGGTTCAGACACACGCTCGTCCACTCCATACCTCGCGCAGTCCTTGGCGAAAGGCCAATCTGTGGGTCTACACGCGCGAGCCTAGACGATCTGATGGATACGCTGCTGGCTTGCGCAGAAGCCCCCTGCTATCCTCTGAAGAGTCCAACCTTGTCTCCTCAACGGAGCCATGGTCGCCCACTGTCTGGGATCGATCATCGTGTTAGGAAGAGAATGGTTGAGCACGAGTGCCCCCATTGAAGATCGTTAAGACTCTCATGCTTGACAAATCGCATGAAATGGCCTATAATAGCTAAGAATAGGAACTATTTGCACTAACGACCTGGAGAGCCGATCCGTTGGATAAGGGAGGGGGGAGAATGAAGGAGACTTGGGAGGTGTTGGCTACTCGTGGCCCGCCTTTCGATGCCAGGAAACACGCAGATCTGGTAGTCAGCAAGGTCAGGGAGTATGAGAAAGACTATGTTCCCACTGATACCGACTGATACGGAGTTGGGCTTGATACGGCTCGGCGGCTTGCAGAAAGGGGCAACGGGTATCGTCCATGACATACAGGCTGGCCATGGCCTGGTGAGTCGTCTATCAGTTCTGGGCTTCACCCCGGACGCCCGGGTGACCATGGTGCAGAACTTCGGCCATGGCCCGGTCATAGTCAGCATCCGGGACACGCGCATAGCCTTGGGGCGGGGTGAGGCGGCCAAGGTACGGATAAGGAGACTGAACGGACAGCAGTGATCTCTCGAAAGCTCAGGGGCTGTAGACATGGCTGAGAAGAAGACCATAACCGTGGCCTTGGCTGGCCAGCCGAACGTGGGCAAGTCCACCCTGTTTAATCTGCTGACGGGGCTCAGTCAACATGTGGGAAACTGGCCGGGGAAAACCGTGGAGCGGAAGAAAGGCACCTATTCTCACAACGGCATTGTGGTTCACATCGTGGACTTGCCCGGCACCTACAGCCTCACGGCCAACTCTGCTGAGGAGCTAATAGCCCGTGACTACATCATCAAAGACCAGCCCGATGTGGTGGTGGCAGTCATAGATGCATCTGCCATGGAGCGTAATCTGTATCTGGTGGCTGAGTTGTTGCCTCTCCCATCCCCAGTCATCCTGGCTCTGAATATGATAGATGTGGCGGAGCAACAGGGCATACAAATTGAGCCTGAGGTGCTTGAGGCAGCCTTGGGCATACCCGTGGTGCCCATGGTCGCTAGCAAGAATCAGGGAATACGCCAGTTGGTCGAGACCATTGATGAGATGGTTCAGGACGGGACGGCCCACGAGCCCAAGAGACCGAAGATCAGGGATGATCATCGCGCCGTCTTGGAGGAGATACAGGACCTCATCGTCTCTCGTGTGCCGGACCCGTATCCGGTTAGTTGGGTGTCTCTCAAGCTTCTGGAGGGGGACGATGAGATCATGCGCCTGATGAAGGACTGCCTCCCCGAGGACATATGGGAGAGGGTGCACGCTATTCTGATGGACCATGAGGATGCGATAGTGGCCGTGGCCAGCGGCCGGTATGATTGGATCGGGCGTATGACCCGCGCCGCCTTGGTGCGGCCTGGAGTGGGGCAGATTACACTCACCGAAAGACTGGACCGTTGGGCCACCCATCCTTTCTGGGGTTTGGTTATCCTGGCGGGCATTTTGGGGCTAGTGTTCTCGGTGACCTACACCGTCGGCGCGCCCTTGCAGGATTTGCTGAGTACTCATGTGGTGGAGGCCAGCGCCCGATTGATGAGCGCTGCATTGATCGGCGGTCCCGGTTGGCTGAGAGGCCTGCTCATTGATGGCATTATCGGTGGGGTGGGAACGGTGCTCACCTTCATACCCATCCTGCTCATCTTCTTTGCCTCTATGGGCTTGTTGGAGGATATGGGGTACATGGCTCGTGCTGGGTATGTGATGGACCGTTTCATGCACTTGATGGGGCTGCATGGGAAGAGCTTTCTGCCCTTGTTCCTGGGCTTCGGCTGCAATGTGCCAGCGGTGATGGGCACGCGGGTGATCGAGTCGCGGCGTGGACGGTTGCTCACGATTATGCTGGCCCCGCTCGTGCCCTGCACGGCCAGAATGGTGGTCTTGGCCTTTATCACGCCCCTGTTTTTCGGCGCCGCAGCCCCAATCGTGGCTTGGGGGCTGGTGGGCTTGAGTCTGGTGGTTCTGGCCATCTCGGGCATAATCATCAACAGAGTCGCCTTCGGTGACGAGCGAGCCGCCTTTATCATGGAACTCCCTCTCTACCATGTGCCCAATTGGCGCACCATTGGCCTCCTCGTGTGGCAACGCTCCCTCTCCTTCTTCAAGCGGGCTGGCACGGTGATCCTGGTTATGTCAGTGGTGCTTTGGGGGCTTTCGATCCTACCGACCGGGAAGATAGAGACCAGTTACTTGGCTCGAATTGGCCAGTTTCTGGCCCCCCTTGGTGCGTTGATGGGGTTAAGCTGGAGGATGATGGTGGCCCTGCTCACCAGCTTCATCGCCAAGGAGAACGCCATCGCCTCATTGGGCATCCTCTTCCGCGCGGGTGAAAAGGCAGGCTTGGCGGAGATCCTTCCCGGAATCCTCAGCCCAGCGGCGGCTTTGAGTTTCCTGGTGGTGCAGATGCTCTTCATCCCCTGCGTGGCCACAGTAGCCACGATGTTCCACGAGGCCCATTCCTGGAAGTGGACGCTATTCAGTGTGGCTTTCCTGTTGGTTGTATCTTTCGGAGCGGGTATAGCGGTTTACCAGGTGGCTGCCCTTATTGGGTAAGGATGGGTTCTGAGGAGAATGTTGGATCGACTTCTGCAACTCCTGGCCCAAGGCGGCGTTCATAGCTACTCGGAT
>JAUWYD010000178.1 GCA_030616025.1 Chloroflexota bacterium | reverse complement strand
CTGGCCCCTGAGGGGCGCGCCGGCGTTCTCACTGCCCCCCTGGGCGCGGCGAGGGGTTGGGTAGCTGGCGTGTGTCCCTTCCTATCCATCGCGCCTGCATACGCCCAACCCATCCTGCTATCCGGTGAGGAGCTTGAATCGATACCAAACGAGAGGGACGTTCGCTACGGAGACCAGATGAGGCTGCTGGGCTATGAGTTGGAAGGAGACGTGTTCAGGCCAGCCGAATTCGTGTACGTGACCCTGTATTGGCAAGGTCTTACCGCCATGGAAAGGGACTACGCCATCTCTTTGACAGTCTTGACTCCCAGCGGCGACTTAGTAGGCCAAGAGGACAGCTATCCCGGCTTGGGATCGTCACCGACGAGCGCCTGGAATCCTGGCGATGTCATTCCTGACCGCTCCTGGGTGCGCATACGTCGCCGGGCAGTAACGCCTAGCATCGGCTGGATCGGCGTGAGTGTGTACCATCTGCCCACGATGAAGCGCCTTGCCGCCTCGCAGCAGGGGCAGCTGGTTGAACAGGTCTTCTTGGAGCCAATCAAAGTTGTTTCATGGCAGTCAGAGAACTATGAGATTCCCCATCCCGCGAGCTCCAATTTCGGGAACAGAATCGACCTGATTGGCTACGGCGTGGATAGGGCGGAGGCACAATCCGGAGATGCCATGCAGCTGACCCTCTACTGGCAAGCGAGAGGGAAAGTGGATCACGACTACACCGTCTTCACTCATCTCATAGACGATGAAGATCGGATCTGGGCACAGGAGGACAACCAGCCGCTCAGCGGGGATTATCCGACCTCCATTTGGGATCAAGGGCAAGTCATCGAGGATCGATATGAATTGACCTTGCCATCGGACATTCCAGCGGGAGCATATGAGGTCGAGGTCGGCCTCTATCTGTCTTCCTCTGGAGAGAGGTTGCCGGTTCTTGACGACGCGGGTGGGATGCTGGATAATCGGATAGTGCTGGTGACTATAGAGGTGAGCGAGTAAGGAGATTGCGACGGCGACCGCTTTGTGCGTCGAAAAGGTTCGGACTCTTAAGGAGGTGTGGGTGCCTGAGGGGGAGAAAGTCATAGTGGTCATGCCGGCCTATAACGCAGCGGAGACTCTGGAAAAGACGTACAAGGATCTGCCCGGAGAGGTCGTGGACGAGATCATCCTCGTGGATGACGTGAGCCAGGACGAAACGGTAGAGATAGCTCATCGTTTGGGTTTGAAGGTCATCATTCATGTGCAGAACACAGGGTATGGCGGGAACCAGAAGACTTGCTATCTCGAGGCGCTAAAGGACGGCGCCGACATAGTCGTGATGTTGCATCCGGACTACCAATACGATTCCACGTTGGTACCGCAGTTGATACAACCGATTCGGGAGGGGAAAGCGGATCTGGTACTCGGCTCCCGGATACTGGGTGGAGGGACCTTGGCGGGAGGTATGCCCCTGTACAAGTACCTGTCCAACAGGTTTCTGACCCTGGCAGAGAACCTGGCGTTCCGTAAGAGGCTCTCGGAATATCACACCGGCTTCCGGGCCTACAGCCGACGATTCTTGGCGACTGTCCCCTTCCTCCTGAACTCCGATCGGTTCGTCTTCGACAGTCAGATTCTGGCCCAGGCCGTGGCCTTCGGTTTCGAGATCACCGAAATCCCCGTTCCCACTCGTTACTTCGAGGAGGCATCCTCCGTAGGATTCAAAGATGGCGTGATCTATGGGATCCAGACCTTGGGCGTCGTCTGCAAGTATCTCCTGAACAAGTTCGGCATCCTGCGGTCAGACCAGTTCCAGAAGAAGCTGTCCGAGATTGTCAGCAGGTATCATTCGCCCAGCATCTTTCGTCGCGAAATGGATGCATAAGGTGGTGCGGGCCGACAGAAAGGTCGGCGAGCCTTTGCTGGGGAGCAGTGCGCCATGAGGAAGCTGAGGGCGAGATTCGCCTCGGACATAGTCGCAGTCCTCCTACTCTCGATCCTCTGCGGGGCCTTCTTCTGGAGGATTATTACCCCTTTTGCCAGTGACAGAGGTTACTTCCCTAGCGGCGACTTCGTTGACCAGTTCTACGTCTTTGAGGTATTCGAAGCGCGGCAGTTGCTGGTGGGACACCTGCCCCTTTGGAACCCTTACGCCTTTGGTGGGCATCCCTTCCTGGCCGATATCCAGTCAGCCATCTTCTATCCCCCCAGTCTGATCACCATATTTGCTAGCGCTCCGTGGCGGTTCCCCATCTACGCCCTGGAGCTGGAGGCCATATTCCACATCTTTCTCGGCGGGCTGTTCACTTATCTTTTCGTCATGCGCTTGTTGAAGCAGCGCTTCGCTGCTCTGGTCGCGGCGCTGACCTTCGCCTACGGTGGGTATCTAACTTCCTACCCCGTCCAGCAACTGGCTATCCTAGAGGTGAACGTTTGGCTGCCCTTGATCCTGTGGCTTCTTAGCATCGCTTGGCAGAGATGGCAAGAGCGTGGGGAGAAACGACATTTCATCTGGGCCGGGCTGGCCTTGGGCATATCTCTGCTTGCAGGGCATCCTCAGTCATCCATGTACGTATTCTACGTCTGCATTCTCTACTGGAGCTTCGAGACCTACCGAGGCGGCGGCAGGTTGTGGCCCAAGGTGGGCCTGTTCTGCCTGTTTCTGCTGACGGGGTTGGCTGTTGCAGCGGTGCAATTGGCACCAGGGCTGGAGTATATGCTGCTCTCCACACGAGCCCAAGGCAGCTATCAGGAGATGGCCGGTGGGTTCCCCCTCCATGATTTGCTGCAGGTGTTCCTGCCGGGTATCCTGAGCCAGTGGTCCCCGCTATACGTGGGCATCCTGCCGCTGCTGTTGGCTTCGTTGGCCGTATATCTGGTTCGTGATCGGCGAGTGGTTTTCTGGGCCGTGTTGGCTCTGCTCGCGCTGCTATTATCGCTGGGGGGCAACACGTTTCTGTACACATCATTCTACGTATTGGTGCCCGGGTTCGGAATCTTCCGGGGGCAGGAGAAAGCGGCCTACGTGTTCAGCTTCGCTATGGCTATCCTGGCCGGATATGGCACTCGTGCACTGTTCCGTTCGATACCCAGACCGACAAGGAAGAGACTCAGGGCCTTCAGCTGAGGGCTCCTTTCGGCGGCCATCGGTTCTCTGGTCCTGGCGTTCGCCTTTCTATATGGTTGGGCACGGGTTGGGCTGGCCGTGGATAGTCCTTTCGGCCCCATGTTAAACCGCGCCGTGCTGCTGACGGTTCTGCTACTGCTCAGTGTGGGCTGTATCTGCGCTCGTCAAAGGAGACTGACGGGGATGCGCGCGTTGATGGTAGTGTCCGCGTTGGTCATCGTCTTCGACCTCTTCACGGTGAACTGGCAGAACAACTTCCAAGCGAGCAATCCCCAAGAGGAGTACGGCCCGCGCAGCCTGCTGGCCCCGATACAGGCAGACGCAAGTGCATTCCGGGTGTTCAACGAGTGGCGTCTGCCTGGCAACTACGGCCTGGTTTACCACATCGAGGACATTGACGGTGCCAGCCCTTTGCGGTTACGCTGGTACGATGAGTTGGTCTCTGCGTTGCCTGAGGAACGCCTCTGGGAGCTAATGAACGTTAAGTACATTATTACTGGACGCCGGGCCCTCCTTCCTCCGAGTGAAGTCCTGTACGATGAGCCGACGGGGGAGGACACGACGTATCTCCACCGTCTCCAGGACTATCTGCCTCGAGCCTATGTGGTGCATGAGGCGCAGGTACTTCAGGGTGAGGCAGCTCTCGAACTGTTGGCGGATCCAGAGTTTGATCCATTGGAGACAGTGATTCTGGAGGAGGAGCCAGGTTTCCGACTGCCCGGTGGCGCGAACTCCGCCGAGTCCACCGTCAGAATCCTGGAGCATGAACCCACCAAGGTCGTCCTGGAGGCAGAGTCCAGAGTCGATGGCATGCTGGTCTTGAGCGAGGTCTACTACCCCGGTTGGCGCGCCTTCATTGATGGACGGGAGACCAAAATCTATCGTGCTAACCACGCCTTGCGAGCTCTGGCGCTGGAGGCCGGCTCACA
>JAUWYD010000260.1 GCA_030616025.1 Chloroflexota bacterium | reverse complement strand
GCCCCAAGGTCCTGTTCACGATACTTGGGGCCTTTTGCTGTCCGGCATCGGCCGTTTGCTCTCTACGCAACGTGCAGGGCCCACTCGTGGACACTAAATCTCATTTTCCCCCTGCGCACGCGCCAGCTCAGGGCTTGACAGACAAGACAGACGCAAGCTATAATTGCGATCGCCGAGGGCTTTACCTTGAGAGGCACGTCGCGTCGGCCGATTATCATCCCTCTTGCACATCTTCTGGGGCGACCCAAAGGGAGTTGCAGAAATGGACACTCAAGAAAGAATCTTGATAATCGAAGACAGTGAGGAGATCATCTCCTTCCTGACCGACAGCATCCTCCACCCCAGTGGCTACGAGACTCTGGTATCTCGCGATGGTCAGGACGGTCTCCGCCGAGCCCTGGAAGAGCGACCAGATCTGATTCTTCTGGATCTGAATCTACCTCGCATGACCGGCATGGAGGTCCTCACGGTCTTGCAGAAGAGGGGATCTGACATACCGGTGATTCTGATGACGTTCTACGGTTCCGAGCAGATCGCGGTTGAGGCCTTCCGCCTTGGCGTCAAGAACTACATAGTGAAGCCCTTCAAGTCTCAAGAGGTGCTGGGAGCCATTGAGGGTGCCTTGGCCGAGGGTCGGCTGCGGCGAGAGAAGGCACGGCTCACAGAAGAGCTTATGCGCGCCAACAAGCAACTGGAGCAGCGAGTCCGGGAACTGACCATGCTGTATGACATAACCCAGGCCATGACCAAGCTTATGGACCTCGAAGCGCTGTTGTCCCGCCTAGTGGAGGCCGCCGTCTATCTCAGCAAAGCAGACGAGGGTATCCTCTTCCTGATGGATGAGGAAACAGGAGAGTTGTATCTCAGAGCTGCCAAGGGGCTTGGCGATAAATACGCGCGCGGGCTGCGTCTGCGGGTTGAGGATAGCCTCATCGGAGAAGTCGTGCAGACCGGTGAACCACTGCGTATAGCCAGCCCTGAGGATCGCCTAGAGTTGAAAGTGCAAACTGGCTATCTGGTAAGTTCGCTCCTCTATGTTCCCTTGAAGCTTCGGGACGAGATATTGGGCGTGCTTGGGGTATCGAACCGCGTAAGCGATAAGGCGTTTACCTCCGCCGATCAGCATCGTCTCAACATCCTGGCGAATCACGCCGTCATCGCTTTGGAGAATGCGCGCCTGTACGAGGGCGAGCAGCGTCGAGCGTTCCAGCTGGCTATGACCAGTCATCTCAGTCGAAGGATCACCTCCATTTTGGACATTGATGCCCTGCTTTCTGAAGTAGTGGAACTCTTGAAGGAGAACCTAGGCTATTACTATGCGCAAATCCTACTCCGCGATGGACCAGACCACGTGGTCATGCGCGAGGGCACCGGAGACATAGGACACAACATAAGGGAGAGCCTGTTCCGAGCGCCGATTGATGATCAGACCATCGTTGGCTGGGCGGCGAACAACGCCGAGGCACTGTGTGTCAACGACGTGCAACCTGACCCGCGTTTTCGGCCTCATCAACTGTTGCCCCACACGCTGGCGGAACTCGCCGTGCCTCTGAGGGTAGGCAAGGAAGTGCTTGGTGTTCTCGACATACACAGCGATCAAAAGAACGCCTTCGATGACGACGATGAGACCGTATTGCAGATGTTGGGCGACCAGATAGCCGTTGCCATCCAGAACGCCGCCTCCTATGAGCGGGTCAGAAACCAGGCTGAGGATCTGAGTACACTGACCCAAATCGGCACCGCCATCACCTCTGCCTTGGATGTGGACGAGATCCTCAAGAGGGTGATGACGGGCATCAACGAGATTCTGCACGTGGAAGCTGGCTCCCTACTTCTCGTCGATGAGGCCGCCAAAGAGCTGGAATTCAAGGTAACCTTGCACGGACGCTCGGAGAAGTTGGCACCGGTTCGCTTGCAGCTAGGGCAAGGTATCGCGGGTTGGGTAGCCGAGCATGGAGAGCCCCTATTGGTGGATAACGTGCGAGAGGATCCTCGCCACGATTCACAGATAGCCGAAACGATGGGCTTCGAAGCTCGATCGATCCTGTGTGTCCCGCTGCAGGTGAAGGACAGAGTCATCGGTGTCATCGAGCTGATTAACAAGCTGGGCAAGGGGCGTGACACTCGCTTCACTCTGGACGATCTGGAAATGTTGACGGCGCTTGCAGCCCCGGTGGCTCTGGCTTTGGAGAACGCCACACTGTACGGGATTCCAGCCAGTCAGATCAGCGAGCCGTTGAGACAGACCTTGGTTTCAGTGTCCGAATACGCTCAGGAGCCTTTGAAGGACTTCGCAGCGAGCACATATGCGTTGAAAGGGGGCGCGGAGAGAGGGACTATCTCCTGCGTTGATGACACACTGGACCAACTGCTCAATTCCATGGAACGTAGAATCGAGCAGATGGCCTCGTTGACCGGAATCCTCAACGCGTTGGCCTCCCCTGACAGCACCGCCCAAGATTGGGAGAGCCTGCAACGGAGGGTCGAGAAGCTCAAGGCCAAATACGCATCGTAGAACCACGCTCGCCGGCGAATGAAGAGACCATCGGTCGCCGACTGGTCCATGTCTGGCGACCGCGGGGCTGTGTGGCCGAGAAGAGGCGCAAGCTGACCGAGGAACGAGCTTCACCCATTACCCCAATCCCTTGAGTTAGAATCGGTGCGGTTGGCAAAGAACCTCAGGGCAGCCCATCCCGGCAAGGGGCTGAGAGCGCTGACAATGGTCCCAAGGAAGACCGTTGGCGACCGTTGGTCAGGAGCGTGAACCGTTCTACAGGCAGGAATGCCCACAGATTGCCACCTTTCTCAGGATACGTAGCGCCCTATTGTCAAGTACAGGGTCTCGATCATGCATGGTGCCATAACGGACGTGCCAGGGGTCAGGGTAGGACATTATACCGATCTGAAGGCAGCCACGGGCTGTACGGTCGTCCTCTGCGAGCTGGGGGCCATAGGTGGCGTGGAAGTGCGTGGCGCGGCACCCGAGACCCGTAACACAGACTTGCTTCGTCCAATGCATCTCGTGGAGCGTGCTCACGCCGTGTTACTGGCCGGAGGGAGCGCTTTTGGCCTTGACGCCGCTGG
>JAUWYD010000326.1 GCA_030616025.1 Chloroflexota bacterium | reverse complement strand
CTACACCATTGGACAGCGCGAGGGACTGGGCATCGCTGCTCCAGAGCCTCTCTACGTACTGGAAATAGACCCGCATCGCAACGCTCTGGTGGCTGGGCCTCGAAGGTATTTGCCACATCAGGAACTGACGGCGAGGGAAGTAACCTTCGTCTCCGGGAAGCCGCCATCGAGACCGGTGAAGATCATGGCCAAGATCCGTTACCGCGCTCCGGCGGCGGAGGCCACACTCACACACACGGGCGGGGACGAGGCGACCGTACGTTTTACAGAGCCACAGCCAGCCATCGCGCCTGGACAGGGGGTTGTGTTCTATCGAGGGGAGACTGTGATGGGCGGTGGTATCATCGAGGAGGTGAGGTAGCAATGGAGTTTCTATTATCACCTTCCCTGGTTTTCTCTGCGTTGTTGGCTAGCCTGTACGGGGCGGTCTTTCACTTCATATGGGGCAAAAGGTGGCGGGACTTGGGGATCTACTGGGCAGTGGCCGTAATTGGCTTCGCCATGGGGCAGGCCGTTTTTGGCTGGCTCGGCTTTTCCGTGTTCATGGTCGGCCAAGTGCGGGTGCTGGAGAGTACGATTGTCTCTTGGGTCTGCCTGTTTGTTGCTAAGTGGCTAAATGTCTGATATAATTAGCATCGTGTCATGGTGTTGTGTCCTGGCGGGAGGTTACGAATGTCGGCGGTTGTGCTGATACGCGACATAGCTATTATCGTGCTGGCCGTTGAGTCTTTGGTTATCGGCGTGCTGCTCATCCTGCTGTTGTTCCAGATCAGGGGTCTAGCCAGGATGTTGCAGGAGGAGGTCCAGCCAATCTTGGAATCCACCAAGGAAACGGCCGCCACTGTGCGGGGAACGACCGTGTTCCTTAGTGATACTTTTGTCAGGCCACTCATCAATGCGGTCGGCTACGCATCGGCTGCCAACAGAGTGATGAGTGTATTGGCGCGGAGGAAGCGACCAAGAGGTAGATGACCCCAAGGGTGGTCGCCGCGCTGCGCCTTTGGTAGAGAATTCGCTTTGCGACTGAATTGGAAAGGAGAGAATGATGGATGATGCCAAGGGCCTAGTAGGTTTCATAGTTGGTTTTCTCTTTGGCGGTTTGATCGGAGCGGCGGTGGGCGTCCTAGTGGGCGTCCTAGTGGCTCCGCAGTCTGGCGAGGAGACCAGAGACGTACTGCGAGAGAGGGGCATTGAGTTGAGGGCCAGGGCTGAGGATCTTTCCGAGGAAGGAAGAGCCCGTCTCCAGGAAGCTATTGAAGAAGGCAAGGAAGCTGCTACCAAGAAGAGAGAGGAACTGACCAAGACTCTGGAAGCGGAGAAGAAAACGAGGAAGCCCAAGACGAAGAAGGCCAAGGCCTAGTATTGGCGTTCAACGTGTGTGAGGGCACAAGGCAAGAGATTGTCTCTTGCCTTTCTTATCCTGTCGGATTCAGGACCCGGTTCGAAGCCTCTTGAGCACTTGTGGCAGGAGTGGCAACAGATCTCCGGCTACGGTTCCAGCATCGCCCAAGGCTGCTGTTGCCATCTCGCCGGCCGCTCCATGCAAGTAGACCCCAGCGGTAGCCGCCTCATACGGCGATAGCCCCTGAGCCAGAAGACCGACGATTGAACCTGCCAGCACATCGCCTGTTCCTGCCGTGGCCAGGCCCGGGTTGGCGAAGGGGCTTACTGCGACGCGATCATCGGGGGCGGCGATGACGGAATGGGCCCCTTTTAGAACCACCACCTGCTTCCATTCGTGAGCCGCTTTCTGGGCCGTGTCTACCCGGTCGGCTTCCACTTCCTCCATGGAGCAGTCCATCAAGCGGGACATCTCTCCGGGATGGGGCGTCAGGACTGCTTTGGCGGTGAGCGATTCCCACCAGTGTGGCATCCGAGCCAGGGCGTTCAGGCCGTCGGCGTCTATCACCAGAGGCGGCAGCTCTCTAGCCTCGTCCTTCGCCGGTTCCTGGCCCGTGGTGGTCAAGAAGCCTATCTCTCGCTTTCCACCACTTGGCTCTATTCTAAGGAGACGGTGCACAAATTCGACCGTAGGATCCTCGGTTCCCAGGCCGGGACCCACCAGCAGAGCGTCGTACTCGGGAAGCCTCTCGTCCAGTAGCCTGGTTGCTTGGGGAACCAGGGCTCCCAGGTCGTGCGGAAGCAGGAGGAAAGTGACTTCGGTAAGCTTGGATGCGAGGATGGGATGAAGGCTTTGGGCGAGGCAAAGTGTCACGAGTCCCGTACCCACGCGGGTCGCCGCTGCGCTGGCAAGATAAGCGGCCCCCGTGTAGTTGGGAGAGCCGGCTATGACCAAGGCCTTTCCGAAGGTGCCCTTGTGAGCGTGGCGCGGGCGAGGAGGGAGCACCTCCTTCACCACCTCAGCGTCTACCAGTTCGAGCGACAGGTGGGCGGT
>JAUWYD010000053.1 GCA_030616025.1 Chloroflexota bacterium | reverse complement strand
CTCTTCAGGAGTTGGATCACTTCAAGGAGATAGACCATCTCACGTCGCTCTACGTGCCGCCCCTGCCCAACCCCAGTTCGGTATCCACCTTTCACGAGATCGTGGCCCGGCTGCGGGCACCAGGAGGCTGTCCCTGGGATCGGGAGCAGACTCACCAGACCCTCCGACCCCACCTCTTGGAGGAGACCTACGAGGTCTTGAAGGCCATCGACGATGAAGACGACGTGGCTCTGCGGGAGGAGCTGGGAGACGTTCTCCTTCAGATCATCTTGCACACCCAGATAGCGGCGGAACATGGAGAGTTCACCCTGGCCCACGTGCTGGAGACGATCATCGCCAAGATGGTCCGTCGGCATCCTCACGTCTTCGCCGGATTGGAGGTGGCCGATGCCGAGGAGGTCCTCTGTAACTGGCAAGCGATCAAGCGGGCGGAGAAGCCGCAGGGAGACAAACCCCTTTGGGGTATGCCCTTGACCATGCCTGCTCTGACTCTGGCCCAGAGAGCACAGGAACGAGCGAAGAGAGAGGGCCTGGTATGGCCCACCCAGGAACAACTCCTGGACGAGATTGACGGCAGTCTGGACAAGCTGCGGGAGATCGAGAACGAAGAGGAAGCAGCCAACGAGCTGGGCCAGCTACTCTTCACACTCGCCAACTTAGGCCGCCAGCTGGAAGTGGATGCCGAAAGCGCCCTGCGGATTGCCACACGGCACTTCGGCGAGGATCTGGCCTCACTGCGATCAGAGAGTCCAGACGCCGAAGATCAGAACCATTCTAACGAATGATCGTCTGATCGGGGACATTGCCATCGCCGAAGTGCTTGTCGACCCACCCAGATCTGACGTTATCCCTACTGTCGAACTGCTCGACGTAGGGCTTTATGTCAAGTAGCGGCGTCCCGTCGAGCATATCCACCTCGGTGAAGTACACTCTGTTCCCTTCGATCCTTTGGAGCCTCACGATGGAAAAACCAAGGTGGTTTGGCCGGTGAGGACTCCTGATGGCAAAGATGCCATGGGTTTCCTCTTCGAGAAAGGGACGGCCCTGAACCTGGTCGACCTCAGAACGGTGGAAGTAGTAGATCAAGATGAGGTGGCTGAAGCCCCCCAGGTCCTTCAGGCCGGGGACGTATTCTTCTTTCAGCTCAACCCAGCCCTCGACGTCTTCCCTGAAGCGCCCTTGAATGGGCATGTCCTTCGGCTCGGTGTAGGGACTACGAATGGTGCCGATGGGGGTGAGTTCGATCTTGTCCATGGGTTACCTCTCATCACATCGAGTCAAGAACGAAGAAGTGGGGGCGAGAGGGTTTCAACCTCCGACCTCACGGACCCGAACCGTACCATCTACTCTTTCAAGTTCTGACCGCACGGCACTCCCGCTGAGCCTTCTGTGCGGTCTCGCCTTCTTCGACCTGTATGGTCCAAGGTTGATGTTTGTGAGAGCGTTCCACCCTCCGATCATAGTCTACCACCAATCCTCGCAGACAGCGAGCAGACTGGCCTCGGCAGCATTGCCAATGCTGTGCCTACAATGGTATGATTCTCATGAGGCCATGCTGACTTGCTTATGGTCGATTCGTTATCGACTGTCATCGCCAGGTTCACAGTCCGGCGCCTCCACCGTCCATGTCCCCTCGTGGCCGCGGCGTGGCTCTGGCTGGCTGGGGCAAGGTTCAGATACCTGGCCTGGGTCTTACTACCTGCGCGTGTAACGCGCCGACGGCGGGGAATGGGACGCAGCTATTGGTCAGGATTAGCAGGACGGCTATCACGGACCGAAGGGTGAGAGTTCGTGACCGAACGAAAGAACCAAACGAAGGTGAGGGCCGTTGGACCTACATGCGGAGCGCGCTGTGTCCCTGCCGGCCATGCTACAACCCTCGTGACTACGGACACTACAACAGCCAGGGGAAATGGGTGACACAGCTGGAGTGTGCGACACGCCAGAACAACGGTTGCCCGTTGCCTCCGCCGAAACCGAAACACGTCCTTGGACCACAGGGTCTCCTGTGCAAGCGGTGCGGTCGTCTGGCAACAGAGTATCCTTCAGCAGAGTAGCGCACATAGCCTACCCCCCTCTACGCATTGCCAGCACTCCCTGTCAATGCTGCAATCCTCTTGAGGCTCCGCTACGATGACTGTCAAGGGATAGGTCACATCCTTGGTACATTCTCCTCCCGAAAGGCGGGGGCTGGTTCTGCTATTGCCAACTCAACTTGCGGCCTCATACAATTCGTGGTACAATACCACGACTTCGACTCTCTACTTCGTCAACCCGATGACATGAGTTGCCTCATCTTGGACTACAGCACACGGTTTATCGCTTCACCGATTGAGCGGGAGCAAGGAGATGAGCATCAAGTGGACAGCTGGGGTGGCGGCTGCGCCGCTTGCAACGTGGATGACAACTGCATGCACTCATTGGACGATGAGCGCCTGGGCAGATGAGGAATGGAGCGCAAGGGGCATAGACTAGCTTCTGCCGTCCTCGCGGGGGTACTCCTCGGAGAGATCATCCTTCTTCTAATCCAGAGCCCTGGTGAGGACTTCTGGCAGCACTATATCGCGGGGCAGGCACTTCTCGCCGGGGTCCCAGTCAACCAGGCGCTTGCGCCCATGTTCGGCAGACTGGGATATCCCTACCCGATGTTCACCGCCGTGCTGCTTTTGCCCCTGTCGCTGCTGCCACCACAGTGCGCTTTTGCGGCGTGGGTCGGTCTCCTGTACTCAGCGGTTGGCGCCAGTGCCTATCTGTTTGCGACACGAGTAGTCGCGCTTGAGCCGAGGGCAGCCAGGACACTCACCATGGTCTGCCTTGTCTGGCCCGTAACCTCCGTCACCGTTTTTATGGGTCAAATCACCCCATTGGTACTTGTGTTTATGCTGGCCGCGTACCTCGTAGGGAGAAGACGAAAACCGCGTCTCGCTGGGGCACTGTTGTGCTTGGCGCTGATCAAGCCACACGTGGTGGCTCCTGTTGCAGGCGGACTGCTATTGAGGAAGCAGTGGCGCTCGCTGGGGGCTTTCGCCCTGGGAGCGCTGTTCCTCGCCGCTGCCTCTCTTTGCCTGGGGCAAGGGACCTCTCTCGATGCGTGGAGAAGCTTTCTCCTCGGATGGTACCTCAGCGGGCGGTCTGTCATGATGCCCGGCCAACTTCGGCTCCTTTCTGCACCCTGGCGAATGCTCCTAGCTGCATGTGGGTACTGTGGCCTTTCGATCTGGTGGTTCAAGAAGCAGACCGTGCGGCTGGACGATGCGGCCCTTGCGTTCCTTGTGGGCGTTCTGCTATTGCCGTATCTGCCCGTTTACGACCTGGTCTTGCTCGTCCCGGTGCTGGTTTACCTAGTCGACAAAGGGAGTGCCCTCTTCTGGCTTGGGATGACGTTGTCGCTTGTGGCACCGCTTCTCCCTCACTTCGAATGGTTAATGACGTTCTCCATGCTGTGCTTCGTACTGGACCTCTTGAGGCTCCAGCGAGCCGGACGTCGGAGTGGGCGTGGCGGTCTGCGAGCCGAAACAGCGCGATTCGATAATGGGTGACATCGACCAACCCTGCGGCGGCACACCAAACATTGCGGGGAGACATCTTTCAAGTACAGAGGACCGCATCCGCCGGCCAGATCATTTCCGCGGCTGGAGCGGTGCTTCACACGGTCACCAAAGCCATCCATCATGCGTTCCCCAGGTGGTGGTCATCTTGTCACGGGAGGGCCTCAGCTCCGGCGGCGCATTCGCACAGACTCAGATCTGACTGCACTTCGAACTGAATAGTCGGTCACTTTCCGGAAGGGCGTGTACTCTGATGCTCAGAGATAACGCCGAAGAACTAGGTCTCATAGCCCAAGAGAGATAGGAGCTGAGGTCATGCGAGGCGCTGTGCGCTATCCAGGGCGCGAGGGAGGCATTGACGTTGAGGGAGGGCAGGTCTGTCGATGATGCAACGCGTGTGGTCACGCAGCCCAAGTAAGCCTGTTGCGCGGTGGGGAAAACAAGTCAAGAAGTCGGGGCGAGAGGATTTGAACCTCCGACCTCACGGACCCGAACCGTGCGCGCTAGCCGGACTGCGCTACGCCCCGTACGAGAGCATTATACTCCATCGATGCACACTTTGCAAGAGAGCACGAATGAGTTACAATTACAGCGGAGTCGTGCCCCTATAGCTCAGCCAGGATAGAGCAGTGGTTTCCTAAACCATGTGTCGCAGGTTCGAATCCTGCTAGGGGTACTGACCTCGACACAAAGAGCCCGACCAAAGTCGGGCTCACTTGCTTCACAATTCCTATTGCTCCGCCAACGGAAGGCAAGCTTGACCAGACCTCCGAGGCGAGGTCTGCAACGACGGCGATCCCAACGCAGGATCAGCTCTCTTTCTTCTCTTCCTCCTTCTTCTCCTCTTCCGTGCTTGTCTCCTCGCTTTCCAAACCCTGCGAGGCGGTGCGGAACTCCCTGATGCCCTTGCCCAAGGCCCCACCTATCTCAGGCAACTTCCCAACGCCAAAGATGATGATGATGATCACTAAGACGATCAGCAACTCAGGCATTCCTATCGAGCCCAAACCAGGCATACTCCCCTCCTTGTTGTAACCCCTATCATCTTCATTATAGCACAAAGGGGCAGACAAGACAAGCGCCGATTACACACCTTAATGAAGAATGCCTCTTGAAGCTGGAGTCAAGTCTCGAACCACCTCGCACGACGGATAGTCTGAGCCCCAGAGAGACTTGTCGACCTTACCACGGGAATTCATTCCGGCGCGACTCAGCGCAATCCGAGAGGCTGGCCGGACAATGGGATTCCGCGGCTGAAGCCATCAACTCCCAGAGGGCCTAGCTGAACCTGCCAACAGGGCTGCAACTCCCGCCGCCCGCCGGATTCATCCTGAGCGCCGTCCTGAGCCTGTCGAAGGGTAGGCCACAGGCCGTATCGAAGAGTGTAATCCAGCGGGGCTCGAGACACGTCTCTTGGCACCCTACCCGCATTCCCGTCACTTTTCCACCGCGTCTGCCACCGCCTCAATGACCCGGAACGGATCACTGGAGACCACGCTTGAAGCATAGAGTTCCATCGCCGCCATGTCCACCGTCCTGTTCATCGGATTCCCTCTGTCCAGGATACGCACCAGCACAGGAAACCCGCTCCAGTCTTCCTGAGTGGGCCCCAGTGGAGTCGTGCAGAGGGCGACGTTGAAGCTGCTTACGCCCAGACTACTAACGTAGCAGTCAAGTACCTTGTAGATGGCCCTTTTCAGGCCCTCACTCAACGTTTCGGAGATCAGAAATACTTCCTTTTCCTTGATGGGTGCGAGATAGGCCAGGATGCGAACTCCATCCACCTCCAAGGCCAGTCCCAGGCTGCTGTGGACAGCATATAGGTCGTCGAAATAACTCCTCCCCGTGGCCTCTCGATACCCCAGAGCAGCCCTCCTCAATCCCTCCACTCTGGCATAGTGCATGCCACGCCCTACGATCACCTGCGCATGCCCGTGGATGATGGACGCACCAGCCCGCCATAGACAATTCCACAAGAAGAACGGATACTTGGCGTCCTCATCCGCTCCATGGACCTGCTGCGCCCACGCCACGCCGGTCTCGATGTAGTCGCTGATGCGCTCTTCGCTGAAGGCCAGCGGGTGATGCTCATCGAAGATGACCACACCGCTCCAACCGTCGAACTTGGCAATGTTGCTGGCGGTGACAGAGCATCTGCCCTTGACCCTGCCGAAGACATCTTCCGGGGTGGCTTCCAACGGCCGGCAAAAAGGCCCACCGATGTCGTCGGCAATGAGCTTCTCTAGCTCCTCCGGCTTCTCCGTCACCATGGGACGCTGGGAACGAAGTCCGTTGAACATCGCGCCCTCCATGGTGACCAGGTTCGAGATCCGCACAACCCGCTGCTCCAGCACCGCGTCCAGAGACCCGAAGTGGCCCTCGATCCACTCATGCATGGAGGGCGGAGGGTTGACCCTCCCTATCGAGGAACTGATCTGGAAGATATCCTGGAATCGCTGCCTGTCGGCGGCCGGAAGACCAGCCACCATGTTATCGATATCGGTGATGCTCTTCTGTACTGTCATGTCTTGTCCGCTGTCACTCCCCTTTAGCCCAGAAACATCCTGCTGACTGGATACAGGCCCAGAAACCCTGGGCCTCTCCGCACGCAGACCAGCGCTTCAGACGCCGACCGTCGTCCGCAGGTGCTTGAGCGCCATCAGCAACTTATCACATGAATGGCCAAAAGACAAGGATGAGGCTGTGGAGGAACCCTTCACGGGGTCCGCTTTGGTCAGCCATCTCTGTCCCTCCAAGAGGAGCTATGATATAATGCTGAGCTGGGATAGGCTTGAGCTCACGGGAGCGATGTGATGACGGTAGAATTGACATGTCACGGGCATGCCTGCTTCAGCATAGAGGGAGCTGGAAAGACGATCTGGCTTGATCCTTTCCTCACTGACAACCCACAGGCCGATGTTCAGGTCGAAGACGTCAAAGACGCCGACTACATCCTGGTGTCCCACGGTCACGGCGACCACCTTGGAGATGCCATAGCCATCGCCCACCAGACAGGAGCCACGATCATCTCCAATCATGAGATAGCGTCCTACTCCCAGGAAAGGGGCGCAGAAGCTCACGGACTGCATATCGGAGGCGGCTACCAGTTTCCATTTGGCAGACTGAAGATGACCATCGCCCACCACGGCTCCAGCTTCCCCGACGGCGGCTACGGAGGCAATCCCGGCGGATTCCTGTTCGATGTCGAAGACAAGAGGATCTACTTTGCCGCGGACACCGGGCTCTTCTACGACATGAAACTGCTGGGAGAGGAGAGGCCTATCGATGTGGCTCTGCTGCCCATAGGTGACAACTATACCATGGGACCCGACGACGCTTTGCGCGCAGTCCAGCTTCTCACACCGAGGCTGGCCATACCAATGCACTACAACACCTTCGACGTTATCCACCAGGATCCCCATGCCTTTGCGAAAAGGGTTAAAGAGAGCACGGGAGCAGACAGCGTGGTCTTGAGTCCTGGGGAAAGCATCGACCTGTGAAAATGAAAGGAGGACCAAGACCTCAAGGATCCCGGCCCCCCTTCTCGAAAGGAGGAGGAAGATTTCTTCTATCTATATTATACCATTCCGCC
>JAUWYD010000333.1 GCA_030616025.1 Chloroflexota bacterium | reverse complement strand
CAGCCTCCAGGTGCCCGCAGCCGGGCCACGATCTCGTGGAAGGTGGATACCGAACTGGGGTTGGGCAGGGGCGGCACGTAGAGCGACGTGAGATGGTCTATCTCCTTGAAGTGATCCAACTCCTGACGAGGAGACGTCTCGGTCTTCGCCTCCGGGGTGCCCAATTGGCGCAGAGTGGTTACGGGGTGGTCGGCGGGGTAGAGGTTCATCAGGGTCAGCTTGACCTCGGCGGCCACGCGGAGGCTGTACAGCTGGCCTACCAGCGCCGGCAGGTCGGGATCCAGATTGGGATGGAGGCGGTCTGCTAGGACAGTGGCGTCCACGATTTGCAGCCCCTCCAGGGGGTCGATCCCCAGAGGTAGTAGGGCCGCGTCGATGAAGCTTACGCCGACCACGATCCTGAGCTCCAGGCCCTGCTCTTCGGCCAGAGCCAGTATGCGCCGAACCGACTCCTCACCCACCAGTGGATGGCCAGGCACAGCGTAGATGACTCCCTCAGGGCGTTGTGCCAGTTTCAGAATCTGACTCGCTATCTCCTCGTAGACTGCCGAGAACTCCTCCTCGGCTTCGTACAGATCGTCGAAGGAATGCACCGTCAGGTGAGTTGGAAGCGAGCTAACCACGGGGTGACGGCGCGTGCGAAGATGGACCTCCTTCGCATTCTCCAGCACGTCTGTGGCTTCCAGAGTGAGCAGCGACGCGTCGCCCGGGCCTAAACCGATGATGACGATGTCCATTCCATTCCCTCTTGCTGGTTGGTCCGACGCCAGGGTTGTCGGGTCAGTTGACTGCTGTCCAAGTGGCTTGGCCGTCCCTCTCTACTCGCCTAGCCTTTCTCTCCACTTCTAGTACATCCAGATGGCCGATGATCTCCGACATGACCAGGAACAGCTCCACTCCTCGCAAATCCCGGCCGAAGAGGGCCAGTCCCAGTTCATAGACAGTGCGGTCCTTGGCTTTCAATAATCCCCAGATCAGTCGCCCGCGTTCCCGGTGGTGGGTCAGGATTTCGTCCACGAGGGCGCGGTGGTCGTAGACGGGTTCGCCGTGTCCGGGGAAGACCTTGCTGACCTCCAACTCTCGAATGCGACGCAAAGAGCGCTTGTAGTCTATCAGGCTGCGGGGACGTCTCCTCATCCCAACGCGTGGTGTCTCCACGACCGGGTTGGAGGTTATGTCCCTCAAGAGGTGGTCGCCGGAGAGTAGGAGTTGGCTCTCTGGGTGGTGGAAGCAGAGGTGGCCCAGGGCGTGTCCTGGAGTGTGTATCGCCCTCCAGTTCGCGCCGCCCATCTGTACCTCGTCGTTGTCCTCGAGCGGCGTGATCTCGGGCACCGACGAGGCGTAGATCTGGAAGCCACGCATCTCCTCTATGTCTGCCAGAGCTTCCCCGGGGGCCCCTTCTGTTGCCACGAACTCCGCCACAAAGGCCACTCTCTGTGCCCACCACGTTTCGAAATCCTCCAGGGGCGGCCTGTTCTGGTGGAAGGAGAGCAGGGTGGCCCCAGATTGCTCCACCACCTGTCTGGCCAGGCCGAAATGGTCATGATGAGCGTGGGTAATGACCAGTTGCTCAATATCCGCCAATGAATGCCCCAGGTCTCTCACCCCCCTCGCGAGGGCCTCGAGTGCCTCATCGGTGAGAGGCCCTGCGTCTACGAGCGTGAGCGGTTCGCCCTCAAGGAGATAGACGTTGACTGGGCCCACGGGGAACGGCGTGGGGATTGAGAGAACGTGAATCCGAGGCTCTACGGTTGTCATGGATGGTCTAGATTACGAGATCCTTCTTGCCCTCATAGACGGCCAACGCGTCTTCTACGCCCCAGCCTTTGATGGTGATGGCTGATATCGCGTTGCACATCCTCACGGCTTCGGCCAGCGGCTTCTGGTGGATGTTTCTTCCCGTGGCGTTGCCCGCAGCACCGCTGACGAAGATCTGGTCGTGCAGTTGCTGGAGGAAAGCTTGAACATCCACACTCGATCCCCCTGCGCAAACGACCTTGGTGCGCCCCGCCGCTGTGATCGCTTCTTTGAAGATCTGTTTCGACTCAGCTCCATCTTTTCGTGGGTAGTTCACTTTGACAAAATCGCTCCCCAGGCAAGCCGCCACGCCGGTAGCTCCCGCGATGAGGTGGGGATCCCTCTCGTCCTGAACCGCCAACCCGCGGGGGTAGATCCATAGCACCGTGATCAGACCGTTCTGGTGGGCCCTGTGGATGATCTGGGCGGCCTGGTATAGCATCTCGTGTTCGGATTCGCTACCCAGGTAGATCGTG
>JAUWYD010000376.1 GCA_030616025.1 Chloroflexota bacterium | reverse complement strand
GACGACTGGTTCTGGGGCCGCTACACTCTCAACCCCTACCGGGGATGCTCACACGGGTGCGTCTATTGCGACGCTCGGGCCAACCAGTATGGGCTGTCCGAGTCCTTCGACCAGCAGGTGCTCGTCAAAGAGAACGCTGTGGCCGTGCTGGAGAGGCAACTCCCTCGGCTCAGGCGAGGCGTGGTGAGCATGGGTGGCGTCTGTGACAGCTATCAGCCGATAGAGAAGGACCAACGGCTTACGAGGGAGGTGGTGGAGACTCTGCACCGCCACCGCTTCCCTGTCCAAGTGCTGACCAAGTCAGACCTGGTCTTGCGTGATTTGGAATTGTACCGGGAGGTGAACCGTGGGGCCTGGGCCTGCGTCTTCTTCACCATCACCACCTTCGACCCACACTTGGCGGGCCAGTTTGAGCCCGGGGCCTCGAGCCCGCAAGAGCGCCTCGCGGCCATGACCGAAGTCGCGAAGGCTGGCGTGACTACCGGGGCAGCCATGATGCCTTTGCTGCCGCGAATCTCCGACGACGACGCGAATATCGCGGACGTCGTGAAGCGCGTGAAGGACGGTGGGGGACAGTTCGTACTCGGCGGGGGGCTGACCCTCAAGGAAGGGACCCAGCGGGAGAGGTACATGACCTTCTTGGGGATGCACTACCCGCAGGCCGTGTCTCTTCACGAGCGGCTGTATACCGACGGCTTTGAGACGCGGGGAAGCTATGGTCCAGACCTACTGCGCCGTGTGAGAGAGATCTGTGTTGAGCATGGCATTCCCGACCGCATGACTCGTCCCATCCTGCCTGATGACCCGCTGGCCGCAAACAAGCTGATCGCTGAAAAGCTGTTCCTGAGAGCCTACGATCTTACTCTGGAGGAAGCGAGCAGCTATCGGATTTGGGCGTATCGCAAGGCAGCCTGGGCGATAGACGAGATGGAAGAGAACATAGAATCTATCCATCGCCAGCAGGGTAGGAAAGGCCTGCTATGCATCAAGAGCATAGGCAAGACCCTTGCCAGAGAGATAGAAGAGTGGTTACAGCCAGGCCTTTAGAGCGATGCGAGGGCCAGAATCATGAGAACGGGCACCGCCAACCTGCCGCTGCACTACGGAAAAGCTCCTCGCCGGTTGTTTGATCGTATGACCAAGCTTGCCGGTGAAATAGCCACGGTTATTGTGGAAGAGCACGGCACCGAAGACCTGCTCCACCGTCTCGCTGACCCCTTCTGGTTTCAGTCCTTCGGCTGTGTCCTAGGCTTCGACTGGCACTCTAGCGGCCTCACCACCACTGCCTGCGGCGCACTCAAAGAAGGGCTCAAGGTACGGCAGAAGGAACTCGGACTATTCGTGGCTGGAGGCAAGGGCGCTACCTCCCGTCGCACGCCTCAGGAAATCGAGCGCCTTGGCCCTTCCGTCCACAAGGACCCTGCAGAACTGATCTACGCTAGCCGGATGGCGGCGAAGGTGGACAGTGCCGGTCTGCAGGATGGCTACCAGATCTATCACCACACTTTCGTTTTCAACCAGCAGGGGATGAACACGTCCACCAGATTTGCCAGAAGATACCACTGGCTTAGCGATGGCCTTGAGGACTTCATCTGTGAGCCCCACGCCGCCATCTGCTGCGACGAGAAGGGCGAGGTCCTCAATATGGTGGCGAGAGAGAGCGGAGATGCCCGACAGACCAGCACACTCTTGTCCAGGGAGAGCCCAGATGCCGGAGCTTCCTGAACTGGAGATCCTGAAGGATGAATTGAACGCTCATGTACTGGGTCGACAGGTTCACGAGGTCATGTTCCCTGAGGGTAGGGAAAGCGACTGCCCCGTACAGGAATGGA
>JAUWYD010000332.1 GCA_030616025.1 Chloroflexota bacterium | reverse complement strand
GAAGCCTTGATCATCGCCGACACCGATGCCCACATCTTCTCACTGTGGTATTTCCGCTATGTCGTCGACCCAGATTCCCAGCAGGTGGTTCTGGCCAAGGGGCTCCTCCAATATCGGTGGTACAGAGAGAACCTGAGTCGGCACCATCCCCAGATTGTCATGCCATCGGATGATAGAGACCCTTATGGCCAGCTGTTTGCTCTGATCGACGCCAACTTGCCGCATCGTCCGATCTACCTCACTGACTCAGATCTCGAAATACTGAGCCGATACCCGCATACACAACTTGGCACCCTCTACAAGCTGGGAGTGAAAGGGTAAGTCACCTTCCAATCCTCTCCTACTGGCCTCAACTCGACAAGCAGACGAGTGACTTTTCCCGTGCCTTCCAACCGGTAGTGCAGAGCGACCCGGAAGTACTGGAATTCTCCGCGCTGGGCGATCCTCTCTAGCTCAATCTCTTCCAGCTCCATCTCCTCTCCACCCAGCAACTCCTCGACTCGACTTGTGAAATCTCTCTGAGAAAGCTTTCGCCCCAGCGCCATCAGGTCTGCATCGGGCGTCATCTCATACATGACGTGGTACTCGCTATCCCCCAAGGCTGTGAAATACCCCTCCAACGCCCTTTCCGCAGTGGAACCATATCTTTGCTGATACCACCTGTACCCCGCGTAGAGGCCAACGCCGATGACAAAGATCAATATCGCTCCGCCTGCCGCGGCACCCCACAGCATGAGACGCTCTCTCATATCTCACCCTCCATCAAGAGACCCTTTCTACTTCTTCCGCTTCCGGTTGATGACCGCTATCGAGGCCACACTGTCTCCCGTCTTGAGTCTCATCATCCGCACCCCACGAGTAGGGCGACCCATCTGCGAGATGTTCTTCACCGTTGTGCGAAGAACCATCCCCTTGGCCGAGATCAGCGTCACCTCGTCCTTCAGGTCCACCACCCGAGCATCTACGATGCTGCCGACCTCATCGAGCCTCTTGACATCTATTGTGCGTACTCCCATGCCGTGTCGGCTCTGCAGTGGATAGTCCTTCAGAGCCGTGCGCTTGCCAAATCCCTTTTCCGTCACTATGAGCAGATCTGCCTTGGCCCGGACCACATCCATCGCTGCCACGCGATCATCGCGGTCGAGCTTCACGGCCATCACTCCAGCGGCGCCCCGCCCCATAGGCCGGATATCCTTCTCGGAGAAACGGATGGCTTGTCCCCGTGCGGTGACCAACACTACTTCCTGCCGGCCGCGCGTCAGTTTCACCCAGCGCAGCTCGTCTCCCCCCTCCAGATTGATGGCGATGAGGCCACTGGGCCGGACAGATGCGAACTTTTCGAGGGAGGTTCTCTTGATCTTCCCGTTCCTCGTAGCCATCACCAGGTATCCCTTACGCTGAAAATCCGGCACGGCGATGACACCCGTTACGAATTCCCCGCGCTCCAACGCTATCAGGTTGATGAGAGGCAATCCTCTGGCCCGGCGGCCGACATCCGGAACCTGATAGGCTCGTTCGTGGTAGACCTTGCCCTTGTCGGTAAAGAACAGGAGGCCGTCCAACGTGTTGGCCAGAAGAAGGTGTTGAACCACGTCAGTCTCGCGCGTACCTGAGCCTATTATGCCCCGTCCACCTCGCCTTTGGCGAGAGTAAGTCGTGGCCAACACCCGTTTGATGTACCCACGCTCAGTGAGGCTGATCAGCACATCCTCCTCGGGAACGAGATCCGCCTCAGCAAATTCCCCCTCAGCGTCTGGGCTGATAATCGTTCGACGAGAGTCGCCGTACTCTTTCTTCAACGCCTTCAAGTCTTCCCTTAGCAGATGCAGAATCTTCGGAGGGTTGGCCAGCAGATCTTCGAAACAGGCGATCTGCTTGATGGTCTCGGTGTATTCGTCTTCGATGCGCTTGCGCTCCAGTGCGGCCAGGCGCCGCAGTTGCATCTCCAAGATTGCATTCGCCTGAGCCTCGGTCAGTTTGAACTCTCGCCTCAGGTTGGACCGGGCAGATTTGACCGTGCGGGAGCGACGGATGGTAGCAATGACTTCATCCAGATTCTGCAGAGCGATGCGCAGGCCTTCCAAGATGTGAGCCCGATCCTTGGCCTTGTTCAGGTCGTGCCGTGTGCGGCGCGTGATGATCTCTCGGCGATGCTCTATGTAATGCGCCATCATTCTCTTGAGAGTGAGAACGCGAGGCTCCCCGTCGACCAAGGCCAACATGTTGACACCAAACGTGGTCTGCATCTGCGTGTATTTGAACAGCTGATTGAGT
>JAUWYD010000023.1 GCA_030616025.1 Chloroflexota bacterium | reverse complement strand
GGCGCACCATGCTCTGACTCTCCATGACCGTACCAATACGGGCTTCCGCGGAATCCGTGAAGATTGAAATAGCTGAGCGCTGGGATGTTGTCGTATGTGCTCAAGAAGTCATAATCAGTCACTGGGGGAGACACATGCAGCTTGCTGGCGTCCCCTATCACCTCGAACACAGAGCGGGACGCCTCAGCCCAGATCTCGGCCGAGTAGCCAACGCTGGTCTGTGACGCTTGCCCAGAAGCTAGCAATCTCCGGATCGGATTCAGCCACCCTGAAGATGTGATGCCCTTGCTACCCTGAGAGCGAGCGTTGTGATGCCCGATTGCCTGGTCTACAAGCTGCAACAGCATCCCCAGATCCCCTGGAGCACCGCCCGGCAGCCGTCCTACGCTGAATCTTGCGCTTAAGGGGCCACCATCTTGAGCCGCGTAGGGCCAGTCTGAGAGCACTTCTGAGTCTTCATCATCAGTAGGGTTGGGGAGCCTATGAAAGGGGATTACTGAATCACCCCCGATGATCAACAGGGATTTCACCCCGTTCGATTCCCGCCTCAGCCTCGAATCGAGCTGCTCAATCAGTCGCCCTACCTGCTCTGGGTCAGAGGGATCAACGTTACCCAGGCCAAACTCGTCGAGGCAGGACTCATCGTCCACGTAGATCTTGATGGCCTCGTCACCTGTGGACCGCGACACGGCCTCACAGAGTTCTGAGAGCTTGCCATCCAGCTCTCCATATCCGTCCTCTCCATAGCTCGAAACGAGCCTGTCCCGACTGGAGAGAATGAGGCGAACCGCAGTCCCTCCCTCAGAACGGTCAAGCGGGGCTTCGCTTTCGGCCATCTCATCGGCAGGTGCCAGATCAGCACCATCGCTGGATCCCGTAGCCACAGCGCCGAGATCGCAGCCCTTCTTGGTCAGATGCGGGTCCCCTAAGCCCGCTGACCGCTCCACCAAGGTCGTGTCGGCCGCAAGCGGCGCAGGCAAAGGTTCTGCCCGCAAGAGGTGTCGCAGGATTGCCGGTGCGCTGTCCATGATCTCAGACCCTGGGGCTGGCACTTCAAGACTTGTCATCATCAGCGAGTCGTACCGCTCATCTGAACCAAGCAGCTCCTGGGCGACGAGCAGACTACAATCCAGGGCGTTGGCGTCGTGTAGCAGGGCCACGCCGAGGGCATCATCCCGCTGCTCCAGAGCTATGTCAGCCAAGATCAGTTTCGGTCTGATCCACTTGGGCTCCTCCTCGACAAGCCTTTCCAGCAAAGGTCTGGTTTTGTCCGCGCGCCCTGCCCTCCACAAGGCCTGCGCAAGCACGAGTGTCAAAACCGCCTCCGCTGACCCCGAGTCTGACTGCTCACAGGCAACCTGGTAGTAGCGTAGGGCATCTTCATGAAGGGAAGACACTGTCAAGATTCGGGCCAGAGTCAAGGGAGGCACGTCGTCCAACGATTTGGCTACCAGTTGCCTGGTCACGGCGTCGTAAGGGTACAGATCCCAAGCCCTCTGGAGGTATTCGCTTTCCTCGGCAGAGGAACCCTCGGCCAGGTCGATGCGGCCCATCCCCCCTAGCGCTGGAAGATTCAAGGGATCAACCATCAAAGGGTATTCGAAGTGCTCTCGAGCCTCCGCCAAATGCTCGAGAGTGACGAGTCTCTCGCCGAGGAGGCAGTGCCCAGCTACATGGCTCGGCAACTGCTGCAGAAGATGCTCGAGCAATAGTACTCCCGAATCCTGATAGCCCAGATCGAAGGACAGCTTGGCTACGGCGAATAGCTCTCTAGACGTTATCAGCGACACGCTGTCTTGGCCTCCTATGCCACGTCGGTTCGTTCTTGAAATCGGTCAGCCGAACGAGCGCCCCGGGCCACGAAGAAGGCCAGCGCACTCGTGGCTGCCAACTGTTTGTAAGCCTCACTGTCATGAGGTTCTAGCTTGACCGCGTGACGGAACATCTCCACGGCTTCGGGGTACTGCTTCATCTTCTTGTAGATCATGCCTGCCCCAAAATACGGAACAAAACTATGCGGCTCATAGCGCAGCGCTTGTTCGTACTCCTGCAACGCCGCACCATGGTCCCCCTGCATTTCGAATATCCGTCCCAGTTCGCAATGAGCGGTTGCATCGGTAGGCTCCAGTTCGATAGCCTTCTTCAGGTGAGCAGCGGCTTTGTCAATGTGTCCAAGCCGCCCACACAGCTGACCAAGCTTGACATGGGATGCAACGTCGTCGGGCATTACCCGAAGAGCCTGATGGTAGGCATGTAAGGCCTCATCATGATTGCCCTGTTCCTCATGTACCTCCGCCATTTCATGATATGCAGCTGGCGCGTCTGCTGACAACTCCATGGCCCTCTGGAGCTCTTGCATGGCCAGATCATATCGCTTCTCGCGCTTGTGCAAAGCGCCCATCTTGAGGTGGTACTTAGGGTTGGCCGGATCTGCCTGCAGGGCCTTGCTATAGCTGAGCAGCGCCTCGTGGGGCTCACCCTGTGCCTCTGCCAAGCTAGCCAGATGTTCATGAACCAGTGCCCAGTTTGGCCTCAGCGCAGATGCCTCCAGATACTGTGCGGCGGCATCGCTATGGCGGCCCAGCTTCTCATAGCACCTACCCAGGTTCAGGAGGTACAAAGGCTCGTCTGGCGCCAACTGCATAGCCTTCTTGTAGGCCATCTCTGCGTCTTCCCAACGGCTCTGCGACTCCAAAGCAGCCCCTAACTCAGCCCACGTGTGGGGGTCATCGTCTCTCCTGTTGAGCGCCTCTTGTAGATAGTGGGCCGCTTTCTGGTACCGCCTCATGTGCCTATACGCAAGGCCGGCATCAAAGTGGTATTGGGCCTCCTCCGGCTCCAGCTCGATCGCTGACAGGTACGCGTCCAAGGCGGACTGGTACCTTTCGCCCTTGTTGTACAACTCGCCCAGGTGGTGGTGTCTATCGGCAACATTGGGATTGTGCTCCATGGCCTTGGTCAGTGCTGAAATGGCGTCGTCACAACGTCCTGCCTGTTCGTAAGCCTTCGCCAGGGCACACTGATAGTCTGCGCGCACGGGAGCGAGTTGCGTGGCCGTCTCCAGAGCTGCTATGGCAGGCCCCAACTGATCTACAGCGAGGTAGGCCACGCCCAACTCATAGTGGTTAGCAGGGTCTTCGGGATCCAAGTTGCACGCCGTGAGCAGCTCTTGGACTGCCTCTTCATCTCTGCCAATGCTACGGAGCACCACACCTAGATTGTGATGGTGTAGCGGGTTATCAGGATCAAGCTCGATGGCCTTCCTGCACTCGGCAACGCCTTTCTCTCCTCTGCCTCTCTTCGCATGTATGAGAGCCAATTGGCTGTGGGCAAGAGCATCTTCGGGCCTCGTTGCCAGCACCTCGTGCATCTCGCGCTCGACTTCCTCAAACCAGGAGGACGCTCGGGGCATCGGTAGGGACTTGGCAATCCTCGAAGCCACGACAGCCAGCGGTTCGCGGAATTCTGGTGAGTCAGAGGCAAGCTGAGCAGCTCGCTCGTGGGACTTGGCAGCCTCCTCGAACCTCTCTTGCATTTCATACACCAGCGACAGCTCATAGTGAGCCTCGATGTCTGTGTCATTCAGCCCCAGCGCCTGTCGCAGGCACCCTACCGCCTCATCAGTGCGACCCAGCCTCCGCAGCAAATTGCCCTTGAGCCTATGGTAACTTGCTTGGTCCGGAGCCAGGTCAATGGCCGTTTGGCAGCTGTCCAAAGCGCGTTCCAGATCCCCGACAGCAGCGTAAGCTCTCGCAACTTCAAGGTGGGTCTCGTGATCGGCGGCATCCAATGCGATCGCTTTCCGCAGTACCTCAATCGCTCGGGTGTGCTCGCCGAGACAGCGCAGTGCGGCACCGGCTGCCCTCTGAGCTGAGACTAGGCTGCTATCCAGCTCGATAGCACGTTGGAACTGCGATAGAGCCTCCTCATATGCCCCCTGGTGATACAGCACCTGCCCGGCGGTCAAGCATGCCTCAACATCGTCCGGGCCCAGAGCGATGGCCTTTCCCAATGCCGCTGTCGCTTCATCGGAGCGTCCTAGCTTCCCAAGCAGACCCCCTAGTCGGAGGTGGTATTCCGCATGGTCAGGAGCCAGACTTGCAGCTTGCCGGTACTGATCCACTGCCTGCTCCAAGAGACCCTGCCGCTCGTGTACCTTGCCAAGGGAGAACCGGCTGGCCGCGTTCCGTGGGTCGAGTCGGACGCCCTCCTCCAAGTGCGCCGTAGCATCCTCCACCCGATCCGAGTCAACCAGCACCTCTGCGTAATGGGTCCTGTACTCCGCACTGGACGGTGCGAGCCGTACCGCTTCTTCCGCCGCGTGCAATGAGTCTCCCAGTCGACCCTGAGAACGGTACAGCTGAGCCAGTACGTGCTGAATCTCTGGGACGTCCTGCCCTGATGCCTCTTCCAGGGTCTGGACAGCCTCCTTGTCCTGCCCGAGCCTTCTGAGCAACTCAGCCGCTTGTGCCAGGTACCGAGCATCGTGAGGCTTCAAGTCAAGAGCTTGACGACATAGGGCCAGCGCCTTGTGCGTATAACCTTGAGCGTCAGCGGCCTGGGCCAGTTCGTACAGCAGTTCGTCGTCTTCCTCAATCAGTGTGCTTGCACGCTCAAGAGCGCTGATAGCCTCTTCGTCCTGGCCCATCATGGAGTAGGCTCGGCCTAAGGAGCGATGGTACGCTCCAACGTCGGGATCCAACGCACACGCCTTCTCCAAGAAGACCACGGCTTCATCAGGCTCTCCTTGCTCGAGGTGGAGGTCGCCAAGTTGATGGTTACTCTCCGCATCGTCTGGAGCCAGTTCAATCGCGGCCTGGAGGGCAGTGGTCGCTTGGCTCAGATCACCCAGCCTCCGGCACGCGATACCATACGATAGTTGGTACCTGTGGACGTCAGGCGCCAGATTCGCGGCACGTCCATGCGCTTTGTAGGCTTCCTTATCGCGGCCAACTGCCTCGAGACTCAGCCCCAACTGCCATTGGATCTCTGGATTGTCAGGATTCAGAGCACTGGCTCGCTCAAGGGTGGCTACACTGAGCTCTGGTTCAAAGTGATCGCGCAGAAGTGTCCCCTTTGCCAAGTGAAAGGAAGCATCCTCGGGTTCAAGCCTGATCGCTTCATCCCACTGCTGCAAGGCCTCACCTGTTCCACCCTCTGCTGAATACAGCCCCGCCAACTCGGCGTGGATGCCGGCCGATGCTGGAAGTGATCGCCGGGCTGCTTCCAGCACTCGTATCGCTTCTTCGACCCGCCCGAGGTCGCCAAGAGCCCTCGCATAGTGCAACTGAAACTCTGGCTCCTCGGGTGCGACCTCCACAGCCCTCTCAAGACACACGGCCGCTTCTGCGGACAAACCCATCTCCTGCAGTATCCTACCCAACTCGTAGTTCAGTTCTGGACGGCCATGTTCCAGTTCCAGCGCCTTCTCAGCCTGTGCCCTCGCTTCATTGAAGCGTCCGAGACGATGGGCAACCAAAGCTGCACGGACGTGGTACTCTGCCTCCTCCGGGCTATACCCCATCGCCTCTTGGTATTCATCCAAGGCTCTTTCCAGCGACCCGTCGATCTCATAGACCTGGCCCAGCAAGAAGTGGATCTCCCCATTCCGTGGATCGAGTTTTGAAGATTCCTCCAAATGGCCCAGTGCATCCTCCATGCGCCCCATCTTCTGGCACAGAGCCCCCGCACGCAGGTGATAGCTCGCATCTCCCCGGTCCACGGCGATTGCCCGGTCATACATCCGCAATGCGTCCACGTGCTGCTGGGCTTTTTCGAAGACGGCACCCAACTTCTCGGCTGCCTTAGCAAAGGAAGGATTCAACTCAAGCGCTCTAGTCAAGGACGCCACAGCCTTGTCGCGTTGACCCATATCATGTAGGACGATCCCCATCCGATAGTGGTGGGTAGCATCTTCAGAGTCAAGAGCTATTGCAGCTTCATACTCGCCCAGGGCTTCGTCACGCCGTCCGGCGTGGTCCAGCAGGAGGCCCAGTTCACTACGCGCAGCTGCCACCTGTGGGTCCAGTTCGGCGGCCTGTCTTAGCTGGGACTCTGCCTCGCTGCGTCGCCCTAGCTGGCGCAGAATCCTCCCAGCCAGGACCCGATGCTGGGGATCGTCTGGCGCGAGGCTCACTGAGCGCTCCGACCAAACCCATGCTTCGTCGTTCCGTCCCTGCGAAGCCATCGCTGAGGCCAGATCAAAGCACCAGTCAGCCCGCCCCGAGTCCAAATCCACAGCTGCACAAAGATAGTCTATCGCCTTTGCAGGGCGATTCATCTTGAGGAACAGGGCTCCCGCTGTGTGGAGGTAATCAGGGTTCTTTGGATCCAGATCAGCCGCATGGAGGTATTCCGCCAGTGCGTCCCGGCGCTGGCCACGGCGGTCATGCAGCGCACCCAACTCGTAATGCCAATCTGCTTTGTTAGGTGCAAGTGCCAGCGCACGCCGCAATGCCTGAGCGGCTTCGTCCCATCGCTCGTGCACGGACAGAAGTCTGCTGATCCGCTGTGGGCCCAGTGGCTCGCGTGGATCGCGCGCTTCGGCTGCCTGATAGGCAGCCAGGGCTTCTTCGTACCACTCCTGCTTCTCGTAGGCAAAGCCCAGCTCCAGACACGGCCCTGGATCCTCGGGCTCCAACATAGTCGCTTGCTGAAGCTCCGCTTGAGCCTCAGCGTAGCGCTCCAGATGGTTCAGCACGACGCCTGCGCTATAATGATAGGCAGCCGCCCCAGAACTGAGGGCTATGGCGTGCTGGAAAGACGTCAACGCATCCTCCAGGCGCCCTTGTTGCAGATACGCTAGCCCCAACTCGTGATACGTATCCGAGCAGGCCGCATTTGCTCCTTGGGCAGCTTCTTCCAGTTCCGTCACTGCCCTGTCTCCCTGATCCAGCTCACGATACAGCAGGCCTAGATTTCGCCGCGAGATTAGCGTCTCAGGTTGTGCAGGCCAGGACGAGTCGAGGGAACTCGGTCCATACTTCTCTCGATAGCCCAACATCTCCTGGCGTGGCCGTGGATCCGCTCGCTCACGCCCGAGCATGCCCTCGAACAGAGCGGCAGCGTCGTCCATCTTTCCGAGGCCCTTGAGGGCTACTCCCAGCCGGTAGACGGATGTCAGATCAAGGGTGTCAACCAGGGAAAGCGATGCCGCCAGTTGGCGAGCTTCGTCAGAATCCTCGTTGTACGCAAGACACTTCGCCGCGATGCGAGGACCCCACCCATCAATCCGAGTCTGCAAGAGCTGCTGCAAGTATCCCAGGCGATCAGACAAGAAATGGTAGAGGTGAAGCAAGACCCCTTCCCAATGTTCTGCCGTTTCCTCGGAGTCGAGACAGATGCTCTTGGACAGCGCGCCTGTATAGGACTCACTCATGGCTAGCGCGGCGAAGTAATCCTGCACCATGCTGTCCGCAAACCAAACGGTGTCCTCCGCCTTCGAGATGCCTATGATGCCCGTGGAGGCAAGGCTAGAAAGCCACTGCGGTGAGACCGCTGTTCCTGGTGGACCAAGCTGGATGACAGTGTGTCCACTACCAAGCTCAGGGGTCTCGGATTTCCCCCCACGCTGCATTTGGAGAGCCAGGGCCGCCAAATTGCGTCTTGCCTCGTCAATGTCCAACTCGTCCAGCCGTGAACTCGCGGCCTCCAATAGCCGCCGCACTCCCTCCTCCACGAGCGTGGTGCCTTCCACCCACCCCAATCCATTCGCAGCCTGCTCCGCCAGCTCCACGAATGTCGTTGAGAAGAGGGGAATCCTGAGCAGGTTCCAGAGTTGCTCCTCACCTCTGGCCCTCGCCAGGGCGAAGGGCCTAGCGGATTCAGGCAGCTGGCTCTGTATGTAAGTCCTGCGCTCTTCCTCATCCATATCCTCAAGCTCAAGCACATGCGGGTCTTCGAGCCAGCGTCGGTAAGCGCCATAGTCCTCCGTGCGGCATGCGACGACACACTTCGCATTTCCGGACTCGACCAAGCGGGCCACCTCATCCAGAAGTTGGGTGTCACGAATGCGCTCCAGGCCATCGAAGAGAAACACAATGGCGTTGTGATCGAGGATGTGACCCACCGCTTCCTCGTTGACCGTCAGTTCGTACTTCTCGAAGACACCTGCCAGGGCGCTCACCAGGCCATCGCCCTGGTCCCTCGTGGGCAGTTCAACACACAGGGGTAGGTATTGTACTGGTGTGCTCTTGCCTTCCAGGCGGGAGCTACCCCCAGTCAACAAGCGTTCTGCCTGCTGATGTGCTAGCCAGCGCAATGTGGCGGTCTTTCCGGCCCCTGCCCTCCCCAGGAGAACAATCCTCTCCCAACCTTCGAGGGATGGAAGGATGTCCGACGTACTCCTAGGCCAAGTGTCGGACCGTGGCTCAGCATCCTGGTCACCCCCTTGTGACTGGGAAGCCAGCCCTCGAAAGGGCCTCAGCCGCAGCGGTATGTACGAGGATGAGATATCCTGCAACTCCAAGTCATCCAGCAGACATTGCAGGTACCTTCTCACGGTAGTCTGCACATCTATGAGTTCCACATTGCTGTGCTCCTCCGCCTCCTCGGCCGACTCGGGCAGGCCTCCGTTCTCCATCTCGCTCATCGTCTCCCCCTCACACTTTGCCAATCATCCAGAAGGCGACGACACAGATCATGACGCCCACCACGCACAGAAAAGCGCCGACGCCAGCTGCGGTGCGGATGAGTTGGTTGATGGCCTCCACCATTCGAGATGCTGAATCGATCATAGGCGCTACTGAGTCCTGCGTGACGGCACGGCCGGTGATCCTCACGGACTGGGCCGACAACTGCTTCATCGCTTGGTGATACTCCTTCGCCAGAATGATCCAGAGACCCGAAACCGATGACAGGACACCAATTACGAAGAGACTGACTGACATAACGATCTGAATCTCGTACCTCATGCTCTTGACCCCCTTCCACACGACGGTTTGTCCGTCATTATCTGAGTTATCATTCTCTTCATGTCTTCAATAACGAAAGGCTTAGTGACATATCCGTGAATCCCGAGTTTCTTGACTTCCTTCTCCGTCTCTGGAGAACCGTAGGCGGTCATGACGATTACCTTCATGAAAGGATCGAACTGCCGCACGGCCCTGATCAGGGCCAGACCGTCCATATCTGGAAGACGGAGATCCACTATGATGAGATCAAACTTGTCTGTCAGCACCTTCCTCAAAGCCCGGTCACCAGCATCCACGACCTCCACCATGAAAGGAGGCGTGGAGTCCTCTAGGCTCTGTCGGAGGAAGAACGACAGCGTGTCCTCATCTTCAGCTATCAGCAACTTCGCCCAGGTTTCCGACATCTCTTTGCTGCCCACACCGTGTACCCGTGGAGCCCCCTGCTACTACTCTGCTGCAAGATGCGTGCCAGGCTGACCACCTCAGAAGACGAGGTACACGTGGAAGTTCGGGCCGCAGAAGGTCGAAAGCGCTACAGGACCGCGGAAGGCGATTGCCCGGGAGAGGTATCTGCGGGGATACTATATGTGGGTGGACATCTCCCTCCCAGCCACCACACCTAGTGGTCCTGGGATCGTGGGAAGTAGAAACGAAGCATCGACACCGAAGCGCCCGCCCACGAACAGCTAGACCAGAAGCAGTGGACTCCTACCTGTGGCCGACGCTAGTCGTGAGGAAAATCACTCAGTGCGGAGAATTCCGCACTTCATACAGCTTGGAAGGTCTCGGCGAGAGGAAGGAGGTGCACCGCGGGGCGCGGAGAGAGGTTTTGTGGGAAGGAGGCCAACCGGATAGAACGAAGAAGCCTGAGATCTCTTGACCGCTGGAGCAAGGCCACTCTATCCGTCAATGATCTATCTGCAAGCCGTATTTCTGTATACTATAATTGAGAACGTCGCGACTAACCCCCAGCAGCCTTGCCGCCCGGCTCTTGTTGCCTTGGGTCTGCGCCAGCGCTTCCGTTATCATTCGCTTCTCGATGTCCGCAATGGTAGCCTTCATATCCACACCGGAAGCCACCGGCGGAATCGGCAGGAGATTTCCTGCAAATGCCACGCCCGGCTCCTTGCTCACGATTTCTGCAGGAAGATCCCCTACGTTGATCACGTCATCGCTGCATAGAATCATCGCTCGCTCTATGACA
>JAUWYD010000182.1 GCA_030616025.1 Chloroflexota bacterium | reverse complement strand
ACTCTTGGAGGCGAAGCGACGCGCCCGCGCCCTGGAGCGCTTCCGCCGTGTGGCGGGCGGTGAGGAGAAGGAGTCGAGATCCTTCATCTGGGCCAAGGACGGATCAAGCGTGGACCCCTCCGACAGGGCGGCGCACAGCGTCAGAAGACAGTTCGCGCCGAGGGCTCCCTCTTCGCCCACACGTGATGGAGTACTCAGGGAGGAGGCTGCTGGTGTTGACGGGGGCTCATTCGAGGCAGTGAAGATCACCCCAGAGACTAGCTGGCTCGAGAATGCTATCTCCTTTCTGGGAAGGGTGAACAGAGGTTTCTGGAGCAGAGGCTTTCCCAGATTGCGAGATAGGCTGCTTCTGTTGCTGGAGCTGGCAGCTCTGGTGGGTCTGATCTTCGTGATCTTCAGTTCTCTGTCCAACCTCCAAGTTTTGAATAGAGAGGTGGCTGAGGCCTTGGAGTCTGAACAGCTAACCACTCCCGCGATGGAGCCCGTTGCTGTCCTGCCGGGTAGCAGTTTCCCGCCCGGAGCGGAGGAGAAGGTGCCCAATCCGTACCTACACCTGGTGGAGCCGGGGGCCTCCATTCCCATCCCGACTCCTGGGCCTCGACAGGCGTCCAGAATCGTGATCCCTGCCATAGACATTTATGCCCCGGTGGTGGAGGGGGACGGCTGGGAAGAGTTGAAGATGGGAACAGGGCATCGCATCGGCTCAGCGAATCCTGGCGAGAGAGGCAACATGGTTGTCTCTGGCCACAATGATGTCTACGGCGAGATATTCAGGCATTTGGAGGACTTGAACATAGGAGACGAGGTCATGGTCTATGCCGGAGACAGTCCTTTTCGCTATGTGGTCGTGGCAAAGATGGTTGTGGAGCCAACTGAGGTGAGTTTGCTGGAAGCCACCCCCAATAGTGCGCTGACGCTCATCACCTGTCACCCTTACATGATAGACACGCATCGACTCGTCATCATCGCTGAGTTGGCAAACCAATAGGCCTCAGGAGAGTACGAAATGGCTAAGAAATCGCGTCGAGCACGGCGCAGACGGGCAACGAGGGGCGCTGTCAAAGGTGGAACCGTATCCAAGCCGGGGGATAGGACCGAGGTTGAGGTAGCTGCGGGGCCCAGACCAGCCACCTCCGGTTTCACTGAGCAGTATGCCTACGTATATGACGATCTGAAGAGAATAGCCATTCTGGCAGGGACGCTGTTTGCTGTCCTAATTGCCCTGTCCTTCTTGATCCAGTGAGCCATAGAACATCTTTAGGAATGATAGCAAGCCGAATTGTATCGTCAGATGAATTGCTATGCAAAGCCACAGGTTGGAAGTGAAGTAGTAGATGATCGCGATGCCCAAGGCCACAGCTGTGTTACTGATGGCTTCCCCACCGCGATGGGCAATTGACAAGTCCCTGCGAATCTCCGGATTCAGCCACCACTCTACCACGATGAGGAGAAAGCCCAAGAACACCCCATAGTAAGCCCCGAGCATACGGATGGCAGCACTGCGATAGAAGGCCCAGTGCATCTCTAGGAAAAGAACGTCAAGCACGATTAATCCCCAGCCCCAGGGTGCCACGAGGAACCTTCGCTCGATGAGATAGGGTATCCTCAGTGCCTGCTGCTGGATTCCTGCTGCCGCCTGGAGATACTGTCGCCAGCCCCAAACCAGAAGTACCAGCGTTCCAAGCCCCAGTACCGTGCCCAGAGCGAGTCCCTGGAACCAGAGCTCTCCGAACCAGTGCACCTGCCACATACCCATCAGAGTTGTGTTCGTCAGTCCTCGCGTCAGGGCCAGGTAGGGGATGCACAGGTAGTAGAAGAATCGTAGCGTCTGGAAGAACCATATGCTGTGAGGCCAGTTGTCAAAGGCTTTCAGGAGACGAACAAAGCGACCCGACGGGACGCTGCGGAGGAAATGCAGCAGGTTGGTACTGAGGGCATAGAGCAGAATGGAGGACAGCACCCAAGCAATCAACTGCACCTTGTAGTCGAACAAGGCTCTTGCTAGTTCAGGAGTTGACATGGGGCGCCATTTGATGATGGTGGGTCGAATCCCAGGGGCAGGAATCTAGAATGGTTCCTCCTCACCGCTCATGGGTGCGACAAGGGTGACCGTGGTTCCCTCGGTTGGCTTGGATTCGATGGTCAGTAGGCCGTTGATTAGTCTCGCGCGCTCACGCATGTTGACCAGTCCCAAGCTGGCCCGTTCGTCATAGGAACTCTCCACTGCTGCGACATCAAAGCCCAGACCATCATCTTTGACCTGGACGAAGAGGTCACCCTCGCGTCTCTGGAGGTCTATCCAGATGTTTTGTGGTTCTGCGTGTTTCTTAGCGTTGTTAACGGCCTCCTCAAGAATGAAGAAAGTGGCCCCCTCCACAAGCGGAACTGGGCGTCTGTCCAGACCCTGGGCGTCCAGGTGTACTGCAATGTTGTCCGTCTCCCTTATCCGTTGCGCGTATTGTTCCAACGCTGCGGCCAATCCCCGAGTTTCAAGAATCATGGGACGCATGCTGAAAAGCATGGTGCGTACTTCTTTCACCGCTTGCCCAGCCATCCTCTCTAACTTGTCTAGCTCCTGTCTGGCTCTTTCCGGATCTGAATCCAGCAGCACTCTGACAAAATCAAGCCGCATAGCAATGGAAGATACGGTCTGAGTGGGACCGTCGTGCAGCTCACGGGCTAGCTGTTTTCGCAGTTCCTCATCACTGAAGAGAATCCGCCGTCTCTCCTCTCGCAGGGTCTGATAGAGCTCGGCGTTCTGTAACGCGATGCTCGCCTGATTGCAGAAAGCAGTGATGAGTTCTATGTATACTTCTCCGTACGGGTCGACCTCAGGACTCCCGAATAGCGCCACGCCGTATAGCTCAAGGCCGGCCCTTAGCGGAACGCCTAGCACCGAGTGGCAGCGGCGCAGTGCGGAGAAAGTCGACAACTCTGGATCGACGCTGGGACGGCTGCCTGTTGCAGGCTCGGCTGTGGAGACAACCTGACCCACCAACCCACTCTTGCCCTCGACTTTCTGCAATTCGTCGGTTTTGCTGAGATTGCGAGAGGCAGCGACGTACAGACTGTCCTTCTCTTCGTCGAAGAAAAGGACCATGCTCACCGGCCGCTGCAAGTCCCTTCTTGCCTTCTCCTTGAAGCCGGCCAGGCTGACGTCCAGCATCTTCTCCAGGATCTGTTGATAGTTCAGGGTGGCGATGAGCTCGCTGGTCATTTCATAGATGGCGCGGAATCGCTCGCGATAAGCCGAACTCGGTGGAAGTTCGTTCTCGGCCCCCTTCTGCCTTGGGCTCAACAGTCCTGCAACCGCTGCTCCGATGAACAAGGCGAGGATACTGATGATGGTAGGGGGCAGACCCTGCCCACCTGCCAACCATGGCTGGAGGAAAAAGATGAAGCCTCCGTACGCTGAAGTTACAATGCTAGCTATCAGGAGACTTATCTCGATGCCGAACTGGAGAGCGGCTACAATGATGGGGAACAGCAAGAGAAGAAAGTAGGAGGGTTGTCCTGACACGTAGGTGATGGCTATCAGAAGGACCGTGTCCAGGCACAGAGTCAGCGCCCGGAAGAAGGAGGGGACCGGCCTGAATCGCAGCAGCAATACGACAGCGACGCTGTAGAGCCCGCCCATCAGTAGGAGCCCATACACAGGCAATAGGTTGGCCCTCTGAGAGGGATCCTGAGAGCTGAGGAGGAATGTGACGACTAGGATCCCCCAACGTAGATGGCTGATCCACCATTCAGTTCTCGCCTTTGGCTTTTCAGGCATTGCTATCTCACGCACGGATCACGGGCCGGCAAGGGCAATGGGCGAGATAGGACTCGAACCTACGACCTCGCGGATGTGAACCGCGCGCTCTCACCAGCTGAGCTACTCGCCCCCCAAGATCACAAT
>JAUWYD010000168.1 GCA_030616025.1 Chloroflexota bacterium | reverse complement strand
CGACCCCGAAGTCGAATCATGACGTCATACCCTGGCAGGCGCCATGTCAACAAGGGGCATAAAGGTAAGAGGATTCATCCATGGCAACTATGGGGAGTTAAGAACTAACATGGTTGCGGAAAATCATCTGTATTATAGCATATTTCTGCAATCACGTCAAGTCAACCTGCGGGCCAAGCACTCACTATCAGAGTACGCCCCGTACCGCGCGTGCTCTGGAGACAATCGCCCCTGCATTCTCTACAAGGTCCCCTGGAGATCGTCAAAGCAAGTCGGGATCTTCCGGGCAGCAGAGACAGCGGATTGCGCGCGGCGCACTGTGAGAGGCACGTCGAATCTCTCGCGGGCCTCGTAGTTGACCGGTCTCACCTGGTGATCTTCGCAGAAGTCTACGTTCCGCCTCGTTTGTCGCGCGCAACCTACGCACAGCCCCGCGATACCTAGAGGCCGTGGACAAAGAAGACGGCGATATCCTGGTTGGTGTAGTAGCGGTCGTTGAAACCGCAGAAGACAAAACCATGCTTGCGACAGAAGGAAATGGCGGGGTAGTTCTTGGTCTGCGTCTCCAGCATAATGGCCCGCAGATCATGCTCTCTCGCCCAGTGAAAGGCGGCTCCTAGCAGATCGGTCCCGATTCCCTGGCGACGGTATTCCTTGAGCACTGCCATGTCCTTAATCCATCCTGTGGCGTGCCAGGGCTGAACTATCATACCCAGGTACCCACGAATCTCACCCTCCTCCTCAGCCACGAGGAAACACTCGTCGCGCTCCCAATCTCGCACGAGGTAGTCGGTGTCTCGCGGGAGTTTCGCACGCGCCGAGCGCGGCAATCTCACGGTCTGAAAGGCGATGACCATCTCTTCGTACGGCCTTTCCTCTGTACGGATCTGCCACACGTAGTCAGTCACGTATGAGGCATCAATGAGAACACAGGCGTTGAGGTCCTTCAAGTCTCCTTTGCGAACAATCATCTGTCAACCTCAACCCTTTGGGCGAACGATTCCTCCAGCGGGACGCCGTTTTTCACCAGGTAGGCTGGTATGTTGCTGGCAGCCAAACTGGCCATTGTCTCCAACGAACTGGGGGCGTCGCCGAAGGTGCTGGCCTCCAGATGGACAGCCACCACATCGATACCTTTGCGCTTCAGATCCCGCAGGGCACCGACGCAAGAGGCGAATGTAGAGGGAGTAATGACTATGGCTGTCGATCCTCCCCCCAATTGATTGCCCTCAGCGGCGATGACCTCCACCATGGGAACTCGGCCCTCAGCTCGGACCACGGCGAGGGATTCAAGGAATCTGACCAACTGGCGCTCCCCGCGATCCACCTGGACTATCTCACGCCGTTGGCCGTAGCTTATCATCCCGAGTGCTCTCCTTTGGGAGAGTAAGTGCTTAGCCAGTGAAGCAGCTATGGCGGCGGCATACTCCTCGGTGCTGGCGTTTATGGGCAGACTGGACCGTACCCTGTACGGAGCGTCGACGGAGTCAAACACAAGCTCGTCCGCATAAGTGCCCACCTGCACTCCCTCTTCCATGTCCACGAACAGCCATATGTCGGCCAGCGGATCCAGTTCGAACTCCTTGGAGATGAGGCGTCCCCTGCGAGCCGTCGAAACCCAATGTATCCGGTTGAAGCTGTCGCCAGGCATATAGTCTCTGACGCTCGATACGTTGGTAGTTATCTGTTGCGTTTGGCGCTGCAGGGCATCTCCCCCAGAAAGCCGACCGATGGGTGCCTTGAAATAGGGCACATCGACCATGGCTGGATAGACGACCAATGTGGAAGTGAGTAGTTCATCACGCTTCACTTGGAACAGGCCGAGGGGATCACCACTGACGAGAGTGACTGGGCCGAAGTTGAACTTGCCTCGCCGCTTGCACCTGGCGCGCACCATCCAACTCCGCTCCCGGTGCGCAGGCAGCGAGCTGAGCACACGGTCAGCCTCGTAACCTGCCAAACCGGAGTGGTCTTGCATCTCCACCCATAGTTTGGGCAGAGGCCCTTCGTTTTGGATGAGAAACCTCTCTTGAATCACGCCTCCCACCTGTGATCGGTTGGATCGCAATTCACGAGAACCACTCAGCCAGCGGATATTGAGCCAGGCCCACGCGAAACTGAGGGCGATCAAAGCCACCGCTACATAGACTGTGCGAACGAATAGCTCGTGTCCGGTGACCAAGGTTGGCACAAGTATGAGCGCCAGTAGAACGAAGATGGCCCGGTTTGCCCTTACACGCACTGTCTGCGCCTTTCCTAGGAGCTCCGATAAGCGTGGCCTTCCTTCTTCACTGGAGCGCCTGGCACCTCTAGGGTCTGAAGAACCTCTTTGACCACAGTGCGGGGATCAACTTCCTTTATCCTGGCCGAGGGGTTGACTATGAGGCGATGCGCCAAGGTGGGTTGAGCTAGCGCTTTCACGTCATCAGGGATGGCATAGTCGCGCTCCAGGAGCGCAGATCGAGCCTGACAGGTCTTGTAGAGGGCAAGGGACCCTCGAGGGCTACTGCCCAAGTAGATGTCGGGATGACGGCGGGTGGCTCCCACCAGGGCCACGATGTACTCCTTTATCGCATCGTGGACGTAGACATCCTTGATCTGCTCTTGCATATCCAGCAGTTCACCGGTATCGACCACTTGCTCTATGGCCTCGATCGGGTGAACGTATTGCTGAGCCTCCAGGATGCGTATCTCATCCGCCGGGCTGGGGTACCCGAGACTTATGCGCATCAAGAAGCGATCCAGCTGAGCTTCGGGCAGGGGAAAGGTGCCTTCATACTCGATGGGATTCTGGGTCGCCAGTACGAGGAAAGGCTTGCCCAGAGGGTGGGTAACCCCATCAACGGTTACCTGATGCTCCTCCATCGCTTCTAGCAGGGCAGACTGGGTCTTGGGCGTGGCACGATTGATCTCATCTGTGAGCACTACGTTGGCCATCACAGGTCCAGGGCGAAACTCGAATCGCCCTGTGCTCTGGTCATAGATGGAGACACCGGTGACATCACTGGGTAGCATATCTGGCGTGAACTGAATCCGCTTGAACGTACAGCCCAGAGATCGAGCAATGGACTTGGCCAGCATGGTCTTTCCCACACCTGGCACATCGTCAATGAGAGTATGCCCTTGACAGATAAGGGCAATGAGGGTCAGACGTACCTCCTCGTGCTTTCCGATTATGACCTTTTCCACATTGTCAATGATCTTCTGGGCAGTGACTCGAACGCTATCCATCGCCTCGTACTCCCTGAGGGCTAGCGGGCCTCACACAGTTGCCCCCCTGGGCTTTAGCCTCGTACAAGGCCTGGTCAGCCTGCTGCACCAGTTCCACCTTGGTCGCGGCATCGGTGGGATAGCTCGCCACCCCCACACTGATGGTCATCGTTCGATCCTCAAAAGCGAGGTCTTCGACATCCTCGCCACTCGGTTCCTCCACCAGACGGATCAGACGATTGCCAGTGATCATAGCCTCCGCCTTGCCGGTTTCCACCAAGATCACACCGAACTCATCGCCTCCGTACCTGGCCACAACATCACAGTTGCGAACGGCCTTCTTGAGCAACCAGGCAATATCCCTCAAGATCACATCACCAGCCTGATGTCCGAAGCTATCGTTTACGACCTTCAAATGGTCCAAATCTATCATCAGCAGTGACAGAGGGCGACGAAATCTGTCCGAACGGGATATCTCGGCCGAAAGCAGCTCCTCAAACGTGCGACGATTGTACACCTCTGTCAAGCCGTCTATCTGCGACAAAGCCTTGTAGAAATCCCTCTCTCCAGCAGCCCGCAGGAGTCTCCGCTTCTCGAGTGCCTTGTCCACCACGATACTGATCCGATCCACGTTGAACGGCTTGCTGATATAGTCGTAGGCGCCGAGTTTCATAACCTCCACAGCGGACTCCACCGAAGCGTATGCAGTAATGACTACCACTTCACAGAAAGGATCCAACTCCTTCGCTTTCCTCAGGACACCCATGCCGTCGACACCGGGCATCTTCAGGTCAGTGATGACCAGGTCGAAGGAGTCCTTCTCAAGCTTCACTATCGCATCTTGACCGCCCAGACATATCTCTACCTGGTGCCCACCTCCAGTCAACAGCCTTTTGAGGAACCTGCAGACAACATCCTCATCGTCCACAAC
>JAUWYD010000329.1 GCA_030616025.1 Chloroflexota bacterium | reverse complement strand
CTCCCACTTCGATATGAGGGACAGCTATGGTGGTCTGACGAGCTTCCTCAGACGCCGAGAGACTGTTGGGAGCGGGGAGTAGTCTCCGGCATATCAAGAGGCAGAAGCCTTGCCGGCCCGTCCTGTGCACCCAACCTTACGGACCCGCGAAGAACTGCAGGATCACTTGGGCGAGCAAGAGCACCAGCGGCAAGAGCAGCGCGGTAGCCAGCAAACGCACCGTTTCGGGCTGCCAGGGCCAGGTGGGGATTCTACTTAGCGCCTGCTGCTCGATCTCCAGACTAGCAATGGCCATGTTCAGGTCCATCATCCCTTCGAGCTCTACCTTATCCACTCGCTGATGCAACTCGACGCTTGTAGCTTCCAACCGCCGAGAGCTTTCCTCCAGCAATCTCTCCTTCTCCTTGACCAGAAGCCGGTGGATGCCAAGCAGAGGCCAGGCGAAGGTCGCGACCGCCAGAACCGTGACCAGGAATACTACCCCGACGGACCGTGTGTCGTACAAGATCTCTTGGTTGATGGCCATAAAGCCATAACGGGGTACGGTCAAGCCCACTGCCATGAGTGCGGTGAGACCGGAAAAGGCGTATAGTGACCCCATCCTGAACAGATTGATGCGCGTGTATCTTGTCTAAATGCGATTGACCAGTCTCATTTGACGGATCGTGTGGTAGATGAGTGCGCCAAACATGCACCACGTGATCAGATAGATGGAGTAGACCAGCGCACCCGAAATGGGTCAGGCGGCGATAAGTGCTTCATAACTGCTTAGGGTACCCCAGAGGCTCTCTTGCACAGTCGCGATTAAGAGTGTGACCACGCTTGCCAGTAACATCGGGCGCGCGGGGAGTGTTGTGATTTCGTAGCGTAGTCGACCGTACTCTTCTTCGGTAGCGTTCAGGGCAGGTCGCAAGGTGCTGAGCGCCGCGGCGGCCCAACAATCCAGATACTGGAACAGTGCCAGGAAGTAGGCGATTGTCCTCGCCGTGAATACCTGAGCGGCGAAGAAGGTACCGGTAGCGAAGGACCCTTCAATCCACAGGACGAGGACTTGGACCAACAGCAGACCCAGCCCAAGTCCAGCGTAGTACCCCCAACTCGGTCCGGGCCGTCGACCCACCCAGCCGGTGACGCGGTCGATCCAACTCGGCGCGTATGCCGGAAACTCGCTTTCCCCCTTGAAATGGTCTTTGTCACCCCCTGCAGTTTTCGCCGTTGTCACGCCTCCTTTCCGTTGCGGTAATAGGTTAGCTCTCGCAGGAGTTCCGAACGCGCGCACATTGACCCTGCCGTCTGACTGGTTCCGGAGCCGGGCCCGGATGCCTGTCCCCCTCTCTAGGTCCTGACCAGAGAGTGTCCATCTTCACTGCGCTCTCCGTCGCTCTCCTCACGGCTCTTGAGCTGTCCACGCCCCAGATAGACCACCAGGCACTCAGGAGGCCCTCGGCCTGTTCCGCTCATGGTTCTCTTCTTGCCTCAGGCCTCTTGAGGTGGACCCTAGACTCGATCCGGTCAAAAGCGCTCAAGGCTCCGCCGATCCTCAGCGAACGGCTCGCCTGGCGATGTGCCGGAGGGTGACAGAGACAGCCAACCAGGCCATCTTGAGCCAGCTGGAGAGTCTGCGCCGCTCGTTGTACACTGTACGCAGAGCGTAGCCGTCGCGCTCTATGGCATCCAGAACGCCTTCAAAACGGGCGCAGTACCAGTACCCCACGATCTTGCAGCGTAATACGTCGAGTTGGTCTAGATAGCCCTTACCCTCCCGGAAGTACTGCCTCCCCTGCTCCACCCTACCTCGCACCCAGGCTCGAAAAGGAGGACTGTCCACATCCTCTGGGCCGATGCTGTGCCCTTCCAGATATTCGCGGGGGATGTTGATGTACCCATCGGCTGTGTCCGGCACCATATCGCGAAGCATATGAATGATGTGAGCGGCAGTGGCTGCGAGGTAACGGTTGTCCGCGGCCGGATAGGGATGACCATTGCCGATGAAATACTGCAGGCCGTCAGTGACCGACTTCCCCAGACGGTTTGAATAGGACGTCAACTCTTGCTGGGTGATGAGCCGCCCTTTGCGGCAAGCGTCGAACTCGAGGATGGCTAGCAAATTACGAATGAAGGATTGAAGCCCGCTGTTCTCCTCCTCATCGTGGCAAATGAGGTCGGCGACCATCTCCTCTTCGGGCGTCAGGTCATCCGGTCGGCTGTTTCTGTATAGACGCTCGATCAACTCGCTTTGCCGCCTGATGAAGGAGATACCGTCGTCACGAGACTGAGATGAAACGTCTACCACATCGTCAGCCCAGCGGAAATAGGCGTAACCCCGG
>JAUWYD010000335.1 GCA_030616025.1 Chloroflexota bacterium | reverse complement strand
ACCCACCAGCGCCGTCGGCCCCAGCCGCGGCATGAGCACCGTGTCGTACCACCCCTCACCTTTGCGCCGGATCATGGTGAAACGGGTGATGATCCCCGCCGCCAGTGGGATGCCCAGGAAGATGAGCACACTCTTGGCGATGTCGGCCATACTTATGTCAACTACGGTGCCCTCACCGCCGAGCCAGCCAGGCACGACCCGCAAGTAGAAGTAAGCCAAGGGGCTGTACATCACGATCTGAAATACGCTGTTGAGCGCCACCAACGCTGCACAGTATTCGCTGTCGCCTTCGGCCAGCATATTCCAGATGAGCACCATGGCGATGCAGCGAGCCAAACCAACGATGATCAGCCCCGTCCGGTAATGGGGCAAATCGGGCAGTAGCACCCAGGCCAGGACGAACATGATGACCGGCCCAATGACCCAGTTCAGCACCAAAGATACCCCAAACTGCTCCCAGGCTTGTGCTACTTTCCCCAACTCCTCGTACTTGACCTTGGCCAGGACCGGGTACATCATCCACAGCAGGCCGATGGCAATAGGCAGTGAGACGGTGCCAATGCGCAGCGCATCGAAGACGTCAGCGATGCCTGGCCAGATGTAGCCTGCCACGACTCCCAGGGCCATGGCCAGGAATATCCATACGGGCAGGAAGCGATCAAGCAGAGATAGCTGAGCAACTACCCCTGCTCCTGTCGCCACTGTATCCGTTGTTGGTGCCTCTGTCATCTGCATTGACCTCCTCTTTGAAATATCTATCCAGGTGACCTCGTTTGTCCCCTCGACCCAGGCGCTGATCTATTTCGATTTCTCTTTTCCCTCCCCCTGGGCCAGGGCCTCCTCGGCCCAAGAGATGACCTCCTTGATGGAAGGTATGCGGCCCGCGCACACCAACTGCTCGTCGATCACCAGGCCTGGCGTGCGCATGATCGCGTATTTCTGCATCTCAACGTGGTCGGTGAGGTGCTGTATGGTGGCTTCTACATCCAACATCTCCAAGGCATCCACGGCAACTTGGTGCATGACATAGCAGTTGACACAGCCAGGCCCCAGAACCTTGATACTGAGCATCGTTCCTCCTCAGCAAGTTTTGTGACAGATTCACATATAGGCATTAGACGATCGTGATTTCCGGCTCCACGATCACTTCACCTTTGATGGAGTTGGCGACCAGACTGTATTTGGTGGCCGCTTGAAGTGCTCGTTTCACACGTCTCTCATCGGCGTTGCTAACCCTTATCCTGGGCCACAGGGTGACCTTGGTGAAGATCTCCGTGCGGTCCAACTCTATCTTCTTCTCCCCCTCCGCCCTGCATTCATAGGACAGCAGATCGAGCTTGAATCTCTCCGCCGCCCAAAGAAACATCATCATGACGCAGGTATTGGCCGCAGCCACGAAGGCATCCTCGGGGGTCATGACCCCGGCATGCCCATGCAAGCCCGGAGGAGCTGAGAAGTCCATCTCCGGCCCATTGCCGCACTTGAGATGGCCCCAGCGCTCCCCCTTCCAAGTGACTGTTGTCTCATACCTATGCGTGGCCATCTACCCCTCCCTGCCACGGCAGAACTTCTGATATTCTTTCAGGAGGGTGGCTTTGTACGACCCCTCTGCACCGGCTGCGACGTGGTTGTAGATCTTGACCGCTTTCAAGATCTCTTCATCGAGCCCACTACCTTCCCGACGGCCTTCCTGGTACAACTGTCCGAAGATGGGCTCCAGAGCCAGCAGGCCCACAGATACTCCCTCGATCTTGACCTGAGTTATGGGGATTTCTGACACGCAGGCACAACTGGCCCCCTCGCCCGGTGAGGCAGGAGTTGCCACGCTCCGCAGCCCTGCAACAGCCCTCTTCTCCCCCACTACGCCCTCTACCTGGTTCACGATTTCCTGGGCCACGACCTCCGCGGCTCGCTGGCCAGCTTCATCCAGTTGGCGTCTGTTCTGGCCCGCGGACAGGCCTCGCAGGTGGAGCAGCTTGTCCACTACTATATAACTGGAAACAGGCCCGCTGTACTTCTCCGTAGCCCTTTTGGCGCAGAGTTTCTCGCAACCATCAATGGCAATCGTAGGATAGAACCGTGCAAAGGCTCTCTCCCGCTCGTCCCCAGCCAGGAAAAGGGGGAGACAAAGGGTGACAGTGTCTTCAGGTCTCAGGCTCTCCAAGACCACACGCGCCGCCACGCGAGAGATGGTTCCTTCGGCGATCTCCTCGCCCGCGCAGGCGATGATTCCCACCTTTTTCTGCGGCATAT
>JAUWYD010000189.1 GCA_030616025.1 Chloroflexota bacterium | reverse complement strand
AAACACAACTGGCAAAGCGCCTCCACCCTTCGACCTTTGACGATTGGCTGCGCCCCGCAAATTCTTGGGTCAGGTGTTTCAGGTCCCGGGCTCCTCAAAGCCGCGGGGCTGCATCCCTCGTCTCTGGCGACGCTGTAATCTCTCGAAATACTCTGATAGCCATGCAGGGCGGAATTCCACGCAGGTGATTCCCATCTCTCGGCAGTAGTCGATCACCACCGCGTCGCCGACCGCGTACACCAGCTCCATGCGAATCGGTCGGTCCATCCAATCCTGGAGCTCCGGGGTGTGGGGGACCAGTCTCTTATAGATCTCCAGCTTCGACGCCTCCCCCGTGTCGGGCCGAATCGCACCCTCGATGAGCACGATCTCATCCTCCGTGATAGCTATCGCGTCTGCCCAACGGCGGAAGCTCCCCAGCATCCTGAGCTCCGACTCCGTCAAGTTCAAAGCCTCCGCTTTTGGCTTCCAGGTGCCGAGCCGCACCCTGGTCAGGTGTATCGCCCGTGGGTAGGCGTGTAGTAGATACTCCGAGACCAGTCTCATCTCTCTCGGCAACCATAGGTCCCTACCTCTTGGCATGTTCACCCTCCCGTATAACCTTTGCGAGGAGACGCAGTACTTGGTGAGGACTGCTCTCCGGGCCCGCGTCGAAGGTGCATCGCTCAAGCTGCGAGAGGCACTCAGGGTCTATGATGCCACTATGGATGAGGAATCGGAGACCCCACTCCACGTCTTTGACCATTATGTGGTCAGTCATCGACTTTCACCGCCTCCCCAGGCCGCCGTACGGTCCTGATCTGTTCAATTTTACACCAAACTTATGATTTGACAGCCCCATTATGGGAGCTAAACTTGAGAGTGTCAAATAGGCACCTGTCCGAAAGGAGGACAAGCGATGGACCTTGATAGGCTTTCACCAGAGGAGCGAGACCTGCTCGATAGGCTTGTGGCCAAGGCCAACGGCGGGGAGTCCCGACGCGGCTACTTGCCGGAACAGCCCGCCGACCGCGCCTTCGGCGAGGCGCCCAAGCCTAACCCACCCACTATCACTCGTGTCATCGACCCTGCCGACTGGGTCGAGAAGCAGATCAACACTCTCCAGGCTGTGGGTGAGGCCAACTATCGGGCTGGGATCACCCGGCCCAAGAAGGACCCGATCAAGGCCGGCATCGCCGCCCAGGGCAAGTATGAAGCCAAGATGCGCGACCCGGCGGTCCTGGCTCGGCGGAAGACTGGCCTGGAGCGCACCAACATGGATGAGTGGGCCGCCATGGCTGAGGAGCTCGGCGCTGCCAACCTGGTCCGTGGAGTCGTTGCACGCCGCTACAAGGTGGAGCGGTTCGTCGCCAGCTACCAGCCCAAGCTCAAGGCCCACCTGTCTAGGATCGATGCCATGCCCGATGTGACCGACGCCGATCGGGAGCGGCGTATGATCGAGAACTTGAAGGGCCTCAAGGCCCTCAAGGGCACGTGGTGAGGAGGAGACAGTGAACTATAGAGAAGTACTGCTCGAGGACGACCTGGTTCTGCCTGACAGTGGCACCCGCACCTTCCCGCTCGACATTCAGGACCCTATCACTGAGCTCTTGCTGAAGTACTCGCTCCTGAACGGGGCAGCGGTAGCTTCCAATGTCGAGCCGGAGAGCACTATCTCCAAGATCGAGATCGTTGACGGTGGCGCAAGCTACATGTCTATGAGCGGCCGCGAGGCCGTTGCGGTGGCCACTTACGAGAAGGGACGTTGGCCACCCTCGCGCTACATCGAGGTCCTGAGCCAGACTCAGAGGATCACCATTCCCATTCAGTTTGGGCGCTATGTCGGCGACCCTGAGTTTGCCTTCGACCCTACGAAGCTACGCAATCCCCAACTCAGGATCACCTGGGCCAAGGACGATCTACACCTCGAGGACAACGTGAGATTGGGGATCATAGCCAGGGTGATGGAGGGTGTTGGACCGCCTACTCAGTGCCTTATGACGAGGCAGGTCAATTCCTGGACGGGAGCTGGCTCGGGGGTCAAGACCGTCGAGATGCTGGTCGATCGTCCCTACCGAAGGCTGTTCGTCAGGTCCTACCTGTATGGCAGTCTCCTGAGTGCGCTGTTCTCGCACTTGAAGCTGACCTGCAATGCCGACAAACTCATCGTCTTCGACCTGGATGATGACGAGTTTGCGGACATCGTCAGGGATACCTTTGGACCCTACAATGTGCGCAAGTTCGACTACTACGAGGCTACGGGTTGGGACTACAAGAACTGTCTCATCGATGGCAGGACGATTGCCTTAGGGACGCCAGGCTCACAGTATCTAACCAGCATCTTCTGGGCTAGTGGTGCAAACTATTATAGCTGTCGTGTGAGGAGCGAGGCAGAGGTAGATACATCCAGCAATCTCCAGGTTATGATAACTGGCGATTTCCCTCACGCCACCTACTGCTACCAGTTCGGCAGGCCGATGGAGCCGGAGACGTGGTTCCAGGCCCCAGAATACCAGGATATAGACCTGAAGCTGTCCGAGGGTGGAGCGGCCGCTAACTCCGTTCTGGTCCAGCAGCCGATAGCCCTGCCCTAGTGGCGATGGGTGCAAAAAAGAACCCATTGCGCGTGAGGGTTGGCCCGATTTCGTTCGCGGCTGGCCTGGCGACCCTGCGTTCCAACCAGGTGGAGCCGGACACTATCTGGCGTATAGAGCGGCTGTCCTTCGAAGGCGATACGGTTACGTCAAGTGGTAATACCCGTGCTCGAGTCTACATAGACGGGCACGGGTATAAATTGCACATAGCAGAGCAGCGGGCCCCGGGTGCAGACGTCCTCTACTGGATACCTAACGCCTTCTCGGTCCTTCCTGGAGAGCGTGTTGCTCTGGAGTGGGACCAGGCCCAGGCCGACACCGTCCTGGAGATGCACATGATAGGCTACTCGCACGATTCGAAGGACGGGATCATAACGTAGGAGGCGATGTGCCAGAGGTAGGCGCGGTAGTTCTCCGGAAGCGGTTTCTCGAAAGTCCTCTTATCGGCCAGGGCCAGAACAGTGGTAGTATGGGGGCGGCAGGGCAAGTGCTTTTTGCCCCCCTGGATGTTCCCTGGCCTGTGATCATCGACCGTATCGGCTATGTGATAGGCGCAACGGCCACAGGGGATGTCCGCCTCGCCATATACAGGGAAGGGCCGGCGCTAAACACTCCCGAGGGGGGTGCGTTGGTTGTAGAGAGCGCTGCTGTTGCTCAACCGGGGACGAACAGGCTGCAAGTGTTAGAGGTAGAGGAGACCTTGCTGACACCCGGACGCTACTGGATAGCTATGCAGACTGACGGTTCTGGGGGAACTTATATCAATTACAATGCAGTATCGGGTTGGGGAGGGTATTATTATATCCGGCCGGCCGGATTTGGGGCTTTCGATGACCCATGTATAGTTGGGGGGACTATGGGGCCGCTCCCGATCGGCGTGGTGCGGGTCGCGGAGAACCTGCCTGCCGGAAGTCTACATTCGTAGACGGTAATCTATGCCTCGCACCTTCTACGCCGACACCCTGGAGGTGCCCGCTAACACTACCTGGCGGGCTCCTGCCGAGCTCCTCATGGCTCTCCCCACCGGCATCATCGCCGAAATCTTTGTCCAGGGAGCTCCTGAGCACCAGCACCAAGTCTCCCTGGCCATCTACCATCTCGGGCACCGCATCTTCCCCGAGGGGGAGACGGAGTACTTCTACCCCTCGGAGTTCCCCGCCGTCTTTGGCTTCCAGTCCGAGATGACCCCTGGCATCCACCTGGTCACCATCCGCGCTGCCAACACGGATGACACCTACCCCCATAGCGTCTATGTCGGCATCACCGTCGAGAC
>JAUWYD010000152.1 GCA_030616025.1 Chloroflexota bacterium | reverse complement strand
CCGCATGGCAATCCACAGAGGACGAGTGTCTATCTTGACCGGGCATACCACCCTACAGCGTCCACAGAGGGTGCAATCGTAGACCCCCTCTGAGAATTCCTCCAAGGACTCATCAGCCGGGAACCTAGACCCAAACAGCCTGGCGCGGAACCCATACTGAGCCCCTATGAAAGACCTCATGCGGCGTATCTTGTCCGCCGGTTGCAGAGGCTCCTCACTCTTCTCCGCATACGTGGGGCACCACTTGACACACTCGCCGCAGCGAGTGCACGCGTCAAGCTCCATCAGCTGCTTGAATGAGTAGTGAGAGAGGTCAAACTTGCCCATGAGTCACTCCAGCAGGGACCGAGGGGGTCTCCTCCCTCGGCAGGGAATTGACAGTGGCGATGATAGCGCCAGCCACAGCATGGAAGAACTTGCTGAAGGGGATGTACGCCACCACCACGGAGGAGAATATGGCATGAAACAGAAACAGCCAGTCATGGAGTTTGCCCCATGGCAGGGGCGCTGTCCTCACCAGCGAGGCCACTGGGTAGCCGATGAAAGCATAGGCCGCGGTGGCAGGCAACTCCTCAAACTCGAAGCTCAGGCGGCATATCTCCGCCAGGAAACCCGACACCATGATGACCACCAAGAAGAAGATGATCTCTGTGTCCACCATTCGCGTGCGCATGTCCAGCTGCCTGATTACATAGCGGCGGACGATGACAATCATCAACCCCACCATGACCACCAGCCCCCCGAACTCGTTCAGGAAGGCCGTGATCGCATGATCTTTGTTGGCGAAAATGGAGGTGAAGAGATTATCCATCTTGAAGATGGGTATCATGATGTCAACGCTTATGAAAGAGAAACCGCTCAGGATAGTCAGCAACACAATACCGCCGAACACGCAGAAATGGGCAGCCCAGCGCAACTTGTGCTCCTTGAACAGTGTGGGGTGAATCGCTCCGTCCCAAATCAACACCCGCAGTAGAGCTCCCAACCTGGCGCTAAAGATCGTAGCCAGAGTGTTTCTAACCAGCAGGAACAGCTTCCTACGAGCGCTGATGTCACCTCTGCCGTTGACGGTCCCCTGAAGCCAAATCGTCAGGGTGAACACCGTCCCTGCGACGAAAACGATCATAGCCGGTATGTGGAAGAGCCAGAATACGAGCATTATGTCCATTCGTCAAACCCTATCTAGGACGGCGTCTGATGCGCACGGCCCTTTCCCAACCAGCTACAGACCGTCGCCTTCCCAGACTGCGTAGAGACAGCACGAACCTCTCGGTCGTAGATCTTGAAACATTCGGGGGAGGCCAACGGTCAACGCTTGCTGCCGCGCGCCGCCCTGCTCATCGGCCTCCCTTCGCGATACAGCAAGTCTCAGGACGAGGAGCATCCACCCGTCGAGAGGTGTGAGTCTCAGCCTTGCATTTCTTGCTGGAGAACTCTGGGCGAGATCCTAGGCCCCTTCGAGGATATCCTTGTACTTTTCTATCTCTGACTCTACGAACGACTGGAACTCGGCGTCGGAGGCCTTGACCAGCTTATCAAGCTCGCCTACATCCGAGGCCTCGATCTTGGCAAGCCAACCTTCGCCGAAGGGGTCCTCGTTGATAGGCGTCACATCCCATTCCAGTTCCTCGTTGGTCTCGGTGATGGTTCCGCTGACCATGGCGGCGATGCGACCGACCCACTTGCCGGACTCCATGGACATAAAGGTCTTGCCTTGCTCCACTGTGCGTCCCGTGCGTGGTACCTCAACGTATACGATCTCCTTCGATATCTTCTGAGCGAATTCGGTGACTCCCTGGGTCACCACGTTACCCTCCACCAGAGCCCAGGCATGATTCTTGTCGTAGTACAGTTCATCCGGGAAATTGTATTCGCCGATATTCATAAGCTCAGCACCTCCTATCGAACTCATTCGACGATTCTATCACAGGTCCACCCGATCATCAAAGACACAACCCTTCCTGGCCGCTATCATACCCTCCCAGGGTCAAAGTCAGGTCTGAATCTGGTCCGAATCTGGTCATAGGCTCAGTCGTTGTATATCGGGACCTCCCGTCAGACCAGGAAGGACCATGGCTACCTCCCTTGGTATACCGTAAGTTCCAGCTGATGCGCCAGGATCCAGCCTCAGGTGCAAAACTACTTCCTCCTCTTGATCTCAAACCGATCAAAATCTCTCACCACAACGGTGTTGGGGAGTATGGTCTGAGCCTCTTCCAGCACCTCCTTCGCCGCATAGCGGCGCGATATGTGGTTGAGATACAATGTCCTCACGCCCGCCTCCCTGGCAAGGGTCACCGCTTGGGCAACGGTCAGGTGCCCGTACTGCTCCGCCAGCTCCCCTTCCGCAGAGAGGTAGGTAGCCTCGATTACCAAGCCATCGGCCCCCTGAGCGTAGGGGATGAGATCGTCAACCCGGCCAGCATCCCCGACGTAGACGAGCCTAGCCCCAGGGCGCGGATCTCCCAGCACCTGATCGGGGTGGACCACAGTCCCGTCAGCCAACGTGACCGCCTCACCATGCACCAGTCGCCTTCGCTCTTGTCCCGCCGGCACCCCCAGTTCTTCCGCTACCTCAGCCAGAAAAGGTCGCCTGCTTCGCTCCTCGAATGTGAAGCCGAAGCAGCCTGGGCCACGATGAGTAACCGGGAAGGCAGAGAGTACAAGATCCTCATCCTCCAGCAGCACCCCCGGTGATAGCTCGATGAACTCCACCTCCAAGGGGGGCTTCGCTCCTCGGAAGACAACTCCGAATATGAGATCCTCCACCCTCTCCAGAGCCCATCTTCCGCCATAGATCTCCAGCACCTCCACAGCCTCCCAGCGGCTGAACGTGGAGATCAGACCTCCCAGCCCCAGTATGTGGTCCAGATGCCCGTGAGTGAGAAGTATGCGCTTCAATCTCTTGAAACCCAGTCCACTTCTCAGCAACTGTCTCTGAGTTCCTTCGCCGCAATCAATCAGAAAACGGTGATGTTTGTAGAGCACCACAGTCGCAGTGAGGTTTCTCGCCACCGAGGGAGCTGACGCCGAGGTGCCCAGGAAGACGATCTCAAACACCGTTCCCTCCCCTTAGCGTCACTTTTCCCGGCCTTCCCTCCTGCCCTTGGACGACAAACTCTTTGCTCATGAATTGCTCCACAACCCAGATATTGGTCAATAGGTGCTGGGTGATACGGCAGGTGGTGAAGGACGAGTCACCTTCCGCCAGGGCCATGGGGAGGAGAAGCTGATCGGCCAGATGCTGATCCAGGGCAGCTCCACCCCTGTAATGGTCCAAGAATTCAGCACAGGCTCCCTCGGCCACCTTCTCCGCCGGCTTGCCTTTCCTTCCCAAGGAGGTGAACCCGGCCCTCGCATTCTCGAACTCGGCCACCAAGAACAGTGCGCTGCCGCGCCCCTTCGCCGGAGCATCAACGATGTCGATTCGAGGGTCGAAACCTTCACGCCTCAGTACTTTCTCGGCCTGGCGCTTCTGCCGCTCGGCTATGTGTCCGGGCAGATTGGAAACGGCGGATACACCGTACAGCCCTTTCAGCCCTCCACGTTCGGTCAGATCGAGCCCCCATATCCCAGTCACTGGATGCCCCAGGCCGGTGATCCGGGCCGTGATCAGTCCTCCGCCGATGGGGTACCAGCCCCATCGCTCGATGTCCACTTGCGCGTGGATTCCCATCAGAGCCAAGGTGGGCAAGTAGACCATCTTCAGGTAATGGAAGGGTGGGCTCCAGGCAACGTGAGTGCCGCCCCGCAGGAAGACTGTGGACTTGCCATCCACCAGGAGCAGCGGTGGGAGCAATCCCTGGAGAATCAAACTGGTGGCCCCGGCACTCCCGCCCTTGCGTGCCTCAGCTACATCCAACGAGTACTCGCCTCCACGAGGAGAGGAGCGCGGTGTGAAGGTCAGCGTTCGCGACCCCAGCTCGGCACCCTCCAGTTTGGCGCGACAAACCTGTGCAAGGGCACGGACTCCAGTCAGGTGCTGAGCCTGTAGGCCGGGATTGGGGCGCTTGATGCGGATATTCTCGATGCGTATCGGTTCAGTCAGTATGGCCGAGAGAGACAGCGAACTACGTAGTGCCGCTCCGCCTCCCTCGCCATGAGAACCGTCTATGACCACCATCGACAGCTCTCTTTCATCAGCCTACGGTGCTGGCGTCAATCAATGCTCCAGGTGCTACTCTCAAACGAGCTCGCTGCTCACCTCGGTTTCCCTTATCCGAAGCATCTCTAGCAATGCAGCAGGGTGCCTTCCTCAAGGTGGCGGTCCAGCAACACCTTCCTGATCAGCCCCTCTTGCTCACCAGAGATGAAACGTACCGTGATAGCTGGCTGAGCCTCGATCAGATGGGACATGGT
>JAUWYD010000369.1 GCA_030616025.1 Chloroflexota bacterium | reverse complement strand
ATGAGAGGAGCGTCACCCAGCCCTGCGGCATGGCAGCCCACGCAGTTCTGATATGGGGTGTCCTCCCTGTCCTCTGGGTGCGGGATGCTGGGAGGCTGAAGCCCGGGGGTACCATGGCAAGCGACGCAAGCCTCGTTGTCATAGGTCCGATGATCGGGAGGCACGGGGGCGTCACCGATCCCTGCGCGATGGCAGCCCAGGCAGTCCTCAAACGAGGCACCGCCCCTCTCCACCGGGTGTGGCACGGGTGGCTGGGCGTTCGCTGCCCCCGCAACGAGCAGAAGGAAGGCGCAGGTCAGCCCCAGGGGCAACAGGCAACGGAGAGTTGTCATGGACAGTTTCATAGTCATGGTTCCATCTCCTCCAGTTCCCACACCGAGATGATAGGGAAGAACTTAGCAAACAGCACAAATACGAGAGCAATGGCCGCCGCGCAAGCCGCAGTGATAGACCACTCTACCCAGTTGGGCTGATACGTGGGGATCGGGTAAGCCAACATGGGGCGGGCCAGAGTCGGCACCACGATAATGAACCGTTCCAGCCACATGCCGATAGCCACGCTGAGTCCGGCTATTACCGTGCCCACAACCGTCCGCGTCGGACGGAAAGCCAGAATGAGTAGGGGGATCACGAAGCAGAGAAGCACCTGGGTCCAGAAGACAGGAGCGAACTCGCCGCTGATCTTGGACCAGAAGACCGACATGTCGTGAAGCTTGGCCCCGTAGAACACCGTGAGGTACTCCGCGATGCTGAAGTAAAGCCAAGCGAACGCCAGGACGAGCAGCAGTAGGCCCATGTAGTTGAAGTGGAGGGGTTTCAAATACTCTTCCAGTCGGAGGACTCGCCGCAGGATAGCCATGACGACGATCAGGGCACCGACACCGCTGAATACCGCACCCATTATGAAATAGGGACCGAAGATGGTGCTGTGCCACATGGGGCGAATGGTCATCCCAAAGATCCAAGCGAGCACGGAGTGCACAGCCACCGCCGTAGGGATCATCAGTACAGCCAGGATGCGAATAAGTCGCTCCAGCAGCCTCTTTTGCTTTTCGGAACCTGTCCAGCCTAGAGAGAGTGGTCGATAGAGCCACCTGCGTCTCGGGAAGAGATCTCTCAATCTGGCGATGTCGGGTATCATGGGTAGATAGAGATAGACGAGACTCAGTATCAAGTAGCTACCGATGGCGATCACGTCCCAAATCAGTGGCGATTCGATGCGGGGATAGAGGAGAAGGTTGAGGAATCGCTGCGGCCTCGCGATGGCAAAGATGACGTTTAGAGTGCCGAATGTCACTCCGCAGACGGTCAACAGCTCAGCAGCACGAGTGATCGGCGTGCGCCATTTGGCGTTGAATACGCGCAATATCGCAGAGGTTAGGGTCCCTCCAAATCCAATGGCGATGAAGAAGATGAAGTTGATGATATACACGCCCCATGGTATAGGGAGGTTCACGCCAGTGACACCGAGGCCATGGGTGAATTGGTGGATGTACGCCTCAACTCCCCACCCAATAATCAGCAGAAGAATGACCACCACCGGATAGAAGCCTCTCCCGGTATGTACCAAGGGCTTGAACAACGCCGCGTGTTTGCCGAACTCCTTGTCGTCCACCTAGCCTTTCTCCTCTGCAAGATAGTAGACCATGGGCTCCGTTCCCAGGTCCTCAAGCAGGCGGAAAGCGCGCGGGTTGCGCGCCATCCGGGAAACGGTACTCTCCGCATCGTCCAGGTCTCCAAAGTAGCGGGCCTTGGCTGGGCAGATCTGGTTGCAGGCAGGCAGCAACACCAAGTCGGCATCCGTCAACTCACGTTCCTGGGCAGCTGCCTCTTGCTTGGCCCGCTGCAAACGATGGATGCAGAAGGTGCACTTCTCGACTACACCCTCAGGCCTCAG
>JAUWYD010000211.1 GCA_030616025.1 Chloroflexota bacterium | reverse complement strand
CAACACTGCCGGGAACATCAAGCGAAGCGGACCGGGGACGAGAGCACCTTGGTGCGCGCGGCCTTCTCGGCATCCTGCTGGGGCAGTATCCAGAGGTGGAGATTCCCCGGAGTGTCCACTCCTTCGTGAGCGAGCAAGAATCCCTGGGCCATCCGATTCGACGGGCTGAGACAGGACAGCCCTTGAATCGTTTCCTTGAAGACATTGGCGTTGACCGCAGAACTGTGTCGGAATTCCTGGACTCCGAGTCGAGGTTGGCATCAAAGCTGAGCTACCCGTCCCTGGTGCGAGGTTCTCCGAGCGAACTCCGCTCCAGGGTTGAAGAGCACTTCTCAGCGGTCTTCGTTCTGCAGCAGGCCGTTCTGGACAGCGAAGTGTTGACCGGCTTCAATCGTCACGACAGGGCACACTCGAGATCTGTCAGCAAAAGGATGTTGAGACTGCTACGAGCCAGCGAGCGGGAATCAGCCACTGACCCTCAAACCCAGAAAGAGGCTACGATTGCGGGATACTTGCATGACAGCGGGAACCTCATCTCCCGCAAGTATCACGGACTATATGGAGTCTATCTCCTCAGCCGGTTCTTCACCGAGGCCGCCTCTGACGAGGATACTTACTCCAGTTTTCTTAGGGTCTTGGAGGCAGTCCTGTTCCACGAGGTTGAGATTGGTTTGCGGTTGCCTTCTCTACGCGACCTGCACCCGGCGACTCTCAGTTTGATCATTGCCGATAAGACTGACGTTAGCGCGCAGCGGGTGAGCACCAAGTCCAACTTTCCAGAGGCTGTCCGAGATGCTCATACATTGGTGAACCTGTTGACAGTTGACTCCAGCATTGGCCGTCAGGGGAAGGACTTCGTCTGGGAGCTTCACTTCAGTCCGCGAGCGGACGCTGACGAGGTAGCCCGATTTCCACAGTTGTTGAAGGATTCAGAGCGAGTTTGGGTGCCGCAGGATTGGCAGCGACTGTATCGAGAGCACAACGTAGAGTATCTATTCGTGTTCCACGCCGCGTTCATGCAGCTGTATCTCTCGCGGCTTGTGTACACCATCCGGGCTGTCTTCGCCCTCTACCCCAGTGTGCAGGGTTTCCGACTGGTCATCGACGATACCGAGCGTGGCATCAGCTTGAGCAGAGTATTCAGCCGAGAGGACTACGAAGAAAAGGTAGCCTTGATTGGGAAGAACCTGTTCAAGGACAACTGGGAAGAGACGTATCTCTTCCGCTCTCTGGTTCGATCAGGCAGTGGGGATTGAAGGCGCGGAGAGGAATCTCGTTCTTGTCAGGAGTTCGTCATACTCCAGAAGTGAGTGTGAGGGACAGCGTGCTGCATTCGGTTCAGGGCGAAGTGAGCCTCCGTCTTTCCTCTCTCGTTCCCCCTATCGGTGGGCCATACCGCGAAGGTGGGTCAACCTGGTGTGGCCCTCCTCAATCATGAAGGCTCTCATGTCCTCGAGGATGGTCTGGAAAACCTCCACGCCCCTGTAGCGAACCGCCGAGCCGACGCCCACAGCGGTGGCGCCCGCCATCACCATCTCCAGCGCGCCACGTCCGTCACCTATCCCGCCGATGCCGATGATAGGTATCTCCACCGCCTCGTAGATGTCGTAGACGCAGCGCACGGCTACGGGGCGGATAGCTGGACCAGAGACCCCGCCCACGTTATTGGCCAGGACGGGCTGGCCTGAATAGACGTCTATGATCATCCCTGGGCCCAGGGTGTTGATGGCCGCGATGGCGTCAGCGCCAGCCTGTTCCACACTTCTGGCGATGAGCGCGATGTCGGTGACGTTGGGAGAGAGCTTGACGATGATGGGGATGGAGGTGACTTCCTTTACGGCGGCTGTTACTCGGGCCGCGTCACCAGCGTCACAGGCGAAGGGCCAGCCGAACTCGTGGGACACGTTGGGACAGGAGATGTTCAACTCGATGAAATCTGGCTGGGCCTCAGCCACCTTGCGGGCCACCTCGGCGAAGCCTCCCCACGTCTCGGCGAAGATGCTGGCCGCCAGCGGCACACCGAGGGGGTCCAACATCTCCTTGGCCCGGCCGATGATCTTCACCTCCTCCTCGACCCCGGGGTTGGCCAGGCCCACGGCGTTGATGAGACCGTGGCCCCAATCCAGCACGGTAGGATTGGGATGACCAGCCCTGGGCGAGGAACCACAGGACTTAGTGGTCACCATCCCCGCCCCGCTCCCGGCGACGCGTGCCAGGAGTTCAGCGCCGGTTCCCAGGATGCCCGCTGCGAGAACCAGCGGGTTGCGCAGGCGCACGCCACAGAGCTCCACCCAAAGATCAGGGTCAGTCATCCTTGTCGGCCCCCAGCTAAGAAAGCGAGCGCATCATCTCGTTGCTCGGCTGAGATCCTGCCGCGATCCGCCAGGATGTGCAGCATCTCCCTCAGTCCGAGGACGGTGTGAAGCCGGTATCCGTTGTCAGCGAGTTCATCCCCGCCGCCCTGTTCTCGGTCCACAAGTACCACCACATCCTCGACCACGAGATCAGCTTCTTCCAGGGGAGCGATGGCTCTAAGTTTGCTCAACCCGGTGGTGATGAGGTCATCCAGAACCACGACCTGCTCACCCGCCTTGAAGCCCCCCTCGATTCCCTTGCCGGTGCCATAGTCCTTGATCTCTTTGCGGGGATAGACCAGGGGTACTCCCATCTCCATGGCCACTACACTCCCGATGGGGAGGGCGGCGTAAGGGATCGCCGCAATGCGGTCGAAGACCAGCGTTCGCAGGATCTTTGCGTAGGCATGGGCGACCCTTCTCAGGAGGTGTGGGTCCGAGACCAGGAGACGCAGGTCCAGATAGACAGGCGAGCGTTCCCCGGAGACCAAGGTGAAGTCGCCAAAACGGACGCAGCCGAGATTGTGAAGGGCCAAGGTCAGCTCTTCCTTCAGCGATAGGGGCTGGGCCTGCTTTCTACTGGCTTGAACCCGTTGGCGGCCCTCGTTGATGCGGTCGCGTAGTTCCAGGGCGGCCGTGCGGGGGTCGGCGGCATAGATGACGCTGCGAGAGGCGTTGATGATGAGACCTTGCCCTTCTCCGTCCAGGCCAGCAGCCAGTGCTTCCTCCAGATCACCTCCTTGCGCTCCGACACCTGGCACGAGGATCCAGGTGTGAGGAGCCACGGCGCGTATCTTCTGGAGTGCCAGAGGATAGGTGGCGCCTACCACCAGCGCCAGACCCCACTGCACGGCCTTCTGCGCCACCACCTCGTGTAGGGCGCGGCCGTCGCATATGAGGCTCTGAAAATCGTGCGCTCCTGGATTGGAGGTGTGACACAGCAGGAAGAGCCCCTTGTCGCGGTATCGGGTGAAAGGTTCCACAGAGTCGTAGCCGAGATAGGGGTTCACCGTCACTGCGTCGGCTCCCCAAACCTCGAAGGCCGCCCGGGCGTAGGCTCGAGCGGTAGAGCCGATGTCGCCCCGCTTGGCATCGAGGATAACCGGGATTTCCTCGGGGATGTAGTCTATGGTCTTCTTTAGAGCCTGCAACCCCGCCAATCCCTCGGCCTCATAAAAGGCGAAATTGGGTTTGTAGGCGCAGACCAGA
>JAUWYD010000027.1 GCA_030616025.1 Chloroflexota bacterium | reverse complement strand
GTCGTTCAGCGGGTTGTAGACCTGGAACGCCGGGTATTTCTCCCTGACGGTGAAGATCTCGGTGTCCAGGGAGAAGGGGCCGTTGAAGGGGCTGATGTCGCCGTCGATGAAGCCCACAGGGCCGGTTTCAGACCGCTCAAGGGCGAGCACGCTGCCGATATCTTGCCTGGGCGGGTACTGGACATAGATCTGCGCCCTGGTAGGGGTTGCCCCCCAGAAGGTATGGTAGATCAGGCCCTCGGTGTGCGGCTCCAGGTAGCGCCGGCCCTCGGAGTCTATGACTTCATTGTAGGCGCTCAGGTTCGACAGCGCAGTGACTTCGCCCAGGGAATAGGGCCTCAGGTTTGCCCATTCCTTGTGCTTTACTCTGAAGCAGGCCCAGCCCTCGTAGAAGCCGAGGGCCAGGAGCCACCCCTGTTCCAGAAAATAGTCCTCGTGCGACCGCTTGAGCAAGGCGGTTTCCATCCCATGCCTCCTTTCTCTTTGGGATTCGGGGACTTAGCCCGTCGCGTTTATGTAGTTGGGAACGTAGTGGTTGCCTTGAGTGCCCTGCCGAGGCCGATCACCAGGCCTCCGAGCTGAACCTCATCGTCGCCCGCCACGTCTGCCCTTGCCGTCGCCAGGAGAGTGGTCTTCGGCTTCGGGATCATGGTGGGCAAGGGCACAATGGCCACGCCGTTCACCGTGTCGCCCAGCCTGAGCGCCCGGACGTCCACCGGGATCAGGATGCCGGTACGACCCAGCGAAAACGCAACCTCCGCCATGAAGGGCGAGGGCGTTATCAGGGACTTCAGGTGGCTGATGACCATGCCGAAGCTCTCGCCCATCTCGTAGCCAGCGGTGAGGCTGGCCCCCAGCCATGCCTGGTAGGTGGAGCTGGTGGTGAGCGTGATGTTCCAGTTGTCCTTCACCGTGCCGCCGACTTTGGTGAAGACCGGCCTGATGTGCCCGAAGCCCAGCTCGCTGTCCTCGGGGTTGAGCCCCTTGAACTTGGGATCCTTCAACTCGCGCTTGATTGCCCGGAGCGCGAGCACATACTGGTTGACGCGGTCGAGCATGATTCTGCGCTCCTCGGAGCCCGGAGCCGCTAGGAGGGTGACGAACTGGGCCTTGAAGATCCCCAGCTCCTCACTGTCGAGGGGAGCCAACTTGTGGGTTTCCTTGTAGAGCTTGACCTCTGGCCGGGTGACGGGGTTGACATCGACCCCCTTCATCTCGATGGGGGTGTTCCGGAGCCGTGTGACTACGGAGATGTCTGCTGCCATGATTCACCTCTCCTTAAGAATTTTGGCAACTTGGCCTTCTGCTTATTCCAATGCGCGCAAAAGCTGTTCAGGCAGCGATTTCTTCGTCCACGTAGAGAGGGACGCCATCCCCAGGAAGGACCTCGACCTCTCTGTCTCCCAGAAGGAAAACCTCTTCGGCGGCGGCGATCGCAGCCGCGGCTTCTTTCCCCGTGTCGCCAGCCGCGCCTTTGGCGATCTCCTGCCTGGCCTTGGCCTTGCCGATGGCCCTTAGCTTCGGGGCGGCTGTCCGCTGGAAGACGAGGTCCGCCAGCGAGGTCACCAGCAGCATACTGTTGCCGATGAAGACGGTGCGGGCGATCTCAGGCTGGATGCGCTTGGCATAGAGGAAGGCGCTGCCTCCCTCGACGATAAGGTGCCCCCAGTCGCTCACACGCCGGAAGGGCTTCTGGAGGTTGAAGGCCATGTCCAGGGATCTGAACACGATGTGGCCGGTGGCCACCGCCCCCAGGACGATGCCCTCGGGCATGACCAGCTCGCCCACGCGGGCCAACTCTAATCTTGCCATGGCTACCTCCTCAGGATAGATGCGGCTGGCCCCTGAAAAGGAAGAAACGGCCAGGTTGACTCCCCGTTCAGGGGCCTGGCCGTTTCGTGGCGGTGACAGGCAAAAAAGAAGGGCGGCTGACCCAAGACTTTTTCAGCCTGTCAGCCGCCCTACGCGAATTCTATGGCTTATGTGGGGCGCTTGTCAAGGCCCCCCAGTTCAGGCCACTGTAAACTTATCGTTAAAGACTCGCTCCGCCACCCTGGTGTCACCGTGAAAGACCATGAGCCAGACATCATAGGTCTTCCGCGGCGCTTCCTCCGGGATCGTCAGCCCCAGGGGGCATTTCTTTTCCTCCCCCGGCGCGAAGGTGAACTCCCCTGTGGCCGCAGCGTCCTCCCCTCCAGGATAGGAGAGGACTCCCATCGTGGGCTCCGTGCCCCAGAAAACGCCCTTTATACCGAGGAGCACGGCCACCAGGAACGTGATCTCCTGGTCGGTGTCGTTCTTGACCGTGGGGATGAGGTTGACCGTCTCCCCCCGGAAAGCGCCGACTCCCTCGAAGGCCACTTCTTCCCAGCGGGCGATCTCCTGCGCCATCAGTATTGCCCTCTGAGCACGAAGACCACGTTGTAGTTCCCAACCTTGTCGATGGTAAAGTTGTGTTCGCTGCTCCTGAGGGTTCGGCCCGCGTCCACGGGCACAATGGCGCCTTTGGTTACGCGTGTGTACCTGCCTGCCGCCCAGTCATCGGGATCGGCATAGTAGAAGTCCACGGCAAGGCCGGCCCTTACGCTCATATCATTTCTGACCGTGCACCTCATGCCCACCCTGAAGCCGATTTGCACGGTCACCGATTCCACCCACTCCGTCCACGCCCCGGCCGGGTTTACATACTCCACCTTGACGATGCTGCCGGAGAGGGCTTCGGCCTCTTCAGTCCCGATGAAGGCGAGCCTGTCCCATCTGGCGAGTTCTGCGTCCGGGGAAAGCACCGCCTGCACCATGTCCAAAACATGCGCTCCCCCGAAGATATCCCCCTGGGTCACAACCCTGTTTCTCATCTCTACCTCCCTGCCATAGCATATTTTGCTGAAGTGGCCATTGGGGCGGCTGGAGAGACGGGCCGCTCCCAGGTGAAGTCAATAATGCTCGCTCTTACCTCAGGGGGTACCGGCGCTTTCCTCATCGCCAGGTAAGCGCCGCCGCCCACCATGCCAGCTCCAAAAACGAAGGTCACCGGCCGAGGCCTTACGATCACCGCGGCCGCGCCCACGACTATCAGGGCGAAGGGGAGCAAGAACCTGGTCATCTGCTCCGGCGTCCAGCGGAAAAGCTTCCAGCCGATCACGCCAACAGGAATGAGGGCGCCGAGGGAAATCACTGCAATCATGAGGAGGGGCAGGACACCTACACGAACCTTGACGTGGACGCCCTCCGGGTCCTGCCGTAGTTCCAGGAGCTCGACCCCGGTGCCCTTGACCCCATCGCGTATCTTGGCCAGCATCTCCGCGGTGGCGGGGCTTTGGGTCTCGATGAGCAGCTCGCAGCTGTCGCCCTCGTCGTAGCCGGGGGCATAGGCTGCGATCTCCTCGGCCAGCTTCCTTATAGCTTGGTCGGACGGCTCCAGTACGTTCCCAGCCATTTCAGCTTAGCCCTTTCGTTGCGGCCACGGAGCATGGAAAAGTCGCCTGACACCATCTTATCATTGAACCACCCCAGCGGTCTATACCCCTTGCTGGGATAATGGTCGGGCTGGTCGGGCGCAGCGGTGAGGCTTGTCTCCAGGATATAGCTGTCGAGCTCCACCCAGGCATGGTCCCAAAAGCCAGCGTTGCCGACGGCTACGCGCACCCGGTCATGGGAAACGAAGTTGCGGAGAAGGGAGCAAAGGAGAATCGAGGTGTCCTCGCAGTCGCCGTACCCCCAGGCCAGTGTCTCCGGGGGATACTGCCAGAACTCCTCCGTAACCCTTCTCAGCCTGTAGTGAGTGCCCAGGAAGATAGGCTCCACAACGACGAAGGCCTGGAGAACATGGCGGTCGGTGGGGTTTCCCCTGGCATCGAGGGGGTATTGGACATTGCGGCATACCCAGTCCCAGCACCAGTGGACCTTCGCCCACTCGCTGCCCTGGGGGAGGAGAGAGAGGACCTTCTGGACTTCACACTGGCAGGGCGTAATGAACTCCCACGGCTCGTGCTCGCTGCCGAACCGCACGTCCAGGCGGACGCTCTTGGTAGGGGACATGGCCCTCACGGGAGATCCGACTCCCCTGCTGCTACATGGACACGGCCCTTGCCCAGGGCCTTCACTCTGGGGGCCTGGATGAGCACGGGGGAGCCACAGTGGGAGCAGCTAACCTCGGTAGGCAGCTCACAGCCACACTCGGGGCACAGGGAGGCAGCCCCGGCTACCGCCGGCCTTACCAGCGCCGTAACGAGAGCCAGGGGGATGGCCATTAAGGTCGCCCCCAGAGTGACACCAGCCCCGACTATGACTGCTCTCCCAAAATTCACTGCTGTAACTCTTCCTTCTCCGCTAAGCGGGCGTCAGGCGGTCCTCTGTAACCTCCAACCTGACTAGCTGATCCTCGCTGACAACTACATAACGCCACCAGGAGTCCATCTTGTATCTCTCTTGAATGATGAAAACCTGAGGCCACCCCGTAACCATTACCCTCTGGCGCACTTCATACTGCGGCTGTGCCTCCGCTGTCGCTGTATAAAGATAGAACCCGAGTCCAGCGACTGCGGCAAGAATCCCGGCCCCCAAAAGCACCTCTTTCTTCATAGCTTACCTCCTCTGCTCGGCGAAAACCTTGCCCTCCTCAACGGTAACCCAGAGATGGTGGCCCGGGATCAGCCAGGCAAGGAAAGACGACTTCCTGGGGCTGACGATGAACACCACATCGGCCACCCGCCGGAGCTCCGCCACCGCCCTTCTGGCGTCCTCTACCGTGGGGAGGTGCTCCAGGACGTGGGAGGCATAGGCAGCTCCGAACTCCCCGTCCTGGTACCTCGACAGGTCGCGCACGTCGCCCTGAACTCCAGTGGTGCAGCCCCGGCAGGCGTGGGGGTCGATGTCAAAGCAGACATCGCCGCAGCCATGAGCCGGCATCGGCAAGAGACGCCGCAGCGGGTTCGCCCCCAGCGGGCCACCCACCACCAGGAGGGGCTTCCCCCGGGCTATCGCCTCTGCCACCGCCGCCCGATAGTTCACCTTGCGCTCCGCAACCTGGCCGAGGTGAACCACGGTCTGCCACGCCTTCACGAACATAAGGGCGGCGAACACTGGATTCACTGGAGATCCTCTCTGAAGTCGGCAAGGGATTTGATGATCCATTCACGGGGGAGGAAGGTGTATCGGGGGCACTTCTCCTTGATCACCTCCTGGAGGACCGTGGCCAGTGGCCCCGGGTCGAGGAGGGTGAGGAGGCGGGCCAGGGGGAGCCCTCTGAGGACACTGGGGGCGTGCTCGCGGACGGCCTTTATTGCCACCGGCTTGTCCTCCCACGCCTCCCACAGTGAAATGTCCTGTTCCACGAGAAACCCGAGCCTCTTCTCACCGAAGCCATCGAGGAAGCCGGGGAGATGGGGCGACAGCTTCTCTTTGGCCTCTTCGAGCAGCATGGCCCTGCCCAGCTTTGTCAGGCCCCCGGGGACCTCTTCACGCAGAAAGCCAAGGACCCTTTTTCCGAAGCTCATTACTGCTGCACCTCCACTATAGTATCACAAGATGGGCACTTAATGCTCTCTGTGCCCCTCTTGACCCTCGTCTGCTCGTGGCAGGTGGGGCATTCCCATATAACGGTCCCGTCCCCCTTCTTACCTGCCGGTGCCTTGGTTCCGGATTCCCCGCCCTCTTTCTCAGCGATAAGGCGGTCTATGCCAGAAGCAGCCGTACCGATGTTTTTCTCGATTGCCCCGAGCACTCCCGTCACCGACTGATGCCTTTCCTCTTGCCGCCTCGCCGTCCTCTCCGCCTCCCTGTCCAGCCGCTTCTGCTCCTTCTCCCAGGCAGCCCATTTTAGCTTCTGCTCGTTCATGAACTCCATGACCTTGAGTTGAGCGTCGAGGTTAGCACCGAGACTTGTGAGCACGTTTGCCCCCTCCGGGGTGTGCCCCCCTGGGTTCGGATCCTCGGGGTTGATGCCGATTGACCTCATATAGGCCTCGCCCATCTCCCTGTAGCGCGTGAAAATATCCAGGGCCTTCTCGGCGGGGTCGCGCTTGTCCTCAGTGCTTGGGGTGCTGCCGGCCGCCGGGGGCCTCGTAGCCGCTGCCTGCGCCGCCTCCCGCCACCCCTTCACCTCCGCGTGGAGGTCGTCGAAGTAGGTCGTGACCATGTGGGCCTCCAGGCTGGAGGGCTGGCCTCCGGTGGCCGCCGCGGGGGTGCTCGGGTTCAATGCCTGCAATGCCAGGGTGTAGGCTCTCGAGGCATCGACGCCGCCTTCGATGAGCTTCTGCACGAGCCCCGATACAACCTGGCCGTGCTCCGCCGGAGAGAGCTGGGGTTTGGTTGCGCTGTCGGGCCCCCTACCCCGGGCCTCGCGCTGCCTGGCCTCAGCCTCTGCCTGTTTGGCTTTGTCCTCGGCGATGTCCGCTTCGGCCTTTGCCTTGGCGCGCTGCTGCTCAGGGGTCAACTCGCCATCGCCATACATCATCGCTGCCCTCTCCCAGCCCTCCTTAGGCAGGGGCGTGTTCTCCTGGTTGGTCGGATTCACCAGATTCTCCCCCAGAAGCGTCAGATTGAGCCGACCTGACGCTCGCGCCAACGAGTTGTCCTGCATTCTCTGCCTCCCTTTCTAGGATTTTGGCTGCCGCTTTTACCTGGGGGAGATCCCATCCCTCAGGCTCGCTCACATCCAGCACCTGCTCGGTCTGCATGGCCCACCCCGGTGGGAATAGCTTGAAGACGCGCTTTGCAAAGTCACAGCAGTGGTAGATGAAATCCTCCAGGCTGAGACCTCGGCATTCCGGTATCTGCTCGATAGCAGCCTGGTGGATGAGCCTAATCCATGGGTTGAGCTTCGTCGCCCACTGCTGGCTTGTGGCATGAATAGAGGGAAGCGGAGGCGCGGCAGCTTCCTGCGCTGCCTTCAGTATGTCGCCGACCGTGCTCTTGGGGACGCCCGTTTTTTCAGCGATCTGGCGCTGGCTGAGCCCTTGCTCATGGAGTTCGCGGACCTGTTTCTCTTTTCCTTCAGTCATACCTTCCTCCCTATGTCCAAAAGGTGCCCGCAATGGGCTTTCGGTCCTGCCCATTTGTGGCCTGATGTTATCCTCGGAAGTGCTGGGCTTGACCCGTCTTAGGGCGGCTCTGGACGGCCTCCCCCCGCCTGCCCAGTGCCCAGCTATAGGCAGGCATGCCCCTTCGGGCAGTGGCCAGCTTCCGCCCGTGGGCAGTGCCCAGGTTCGGTCTCAGCCACCCTTCGGGCAGTGGCCAGCTTCCGCCCGTGGGCGCCCACGGGCAGCTTTTGGCAGTGCCCAGCGCCACTCTTGGGCAGCGCCCGACCTGAGTTCGGACAGTGCCCGACTTCCTCCCCCCCATTATAGCATGCCTTGACAGCGGTGGCAGAGCGCCTTAGACTGGAACTGGTTTTCGTTTACCGGAGGCTCCCCATGAAAGCGGCCGATGTAGCAACTTACCTCCAAGTAGCGAAAAACGGTTTCGATTTCCTGAGGGGCATGATGCCGAGAAAGGGCCCCCAGGAGCAGGCGCCACAAGACCTGCTCGAAGCCCCTGACCTCACCGGAGACATCAAGCGCCTGAGGCAGGAGCTGGATGGCCTCACAAGCTCTGAGAGCCCCCCAGAGGTCGCCGTTTTGAAGAATCCGCCCCCCACTACCACTCAAGGCCCCCCAAAGTCACCCCCAACGGTAATAAGCCCCGAGGCAGCCCCTGAGGTGCCCCTGATCCGCGCCGGGGTGGACGCCCAGCGGCTGGCCTGGCAGGACGCCCTCATCCGCGCCGAGCTCTGGCTCCTCGAGGGCCACCTCAAGAACAACTGCATCGGCTGCGGCGGCGATGTGGAATGCTGTCTCCCCCCAGGAGTCCAGATCTATGGCAAAGAGCGTCTTTACCCGATAGAGCGCACACACTACCACGGCAATGCTAGAGACCGGCTGGTCTTCACTGGGGAGGGGCGACTCAGAAAAGCCGCTCAATACCACAGCCACCTCTATGATGGTGAGCTGGTCGAACTCGCTTTTCGCTACACTAACATACCTCTTCCTCTTACTCCAAACCACCCTATCCTGGCAGTGAAAGATGTGCGCGCGCCCCAAACCAGTTGGCGGCACCGCGGGATAGATGAGGCACAGTTGGGATGGGTGAAAGCTCAGGACATCAGCGACCACGATTTCATTGCCTTCCCACGAATCAAAGAGACGCGTGACATCGGGGTAATAACCGACGAGGTCGCCGAGTTATTGGGCTGGTATGTGGCTGAGGGCTCCCCAAATGGAAACCGCATCGAGTTTTCCCTGGGTAAAGGAGAGCCTGAAAAAGCTAAGCGGGTCAGGGAGTTGATTGAGCACTCTTTTGGGGCAGCAGCCGCCATCACGCCGACTGCCACCGCCTTGAAGGTCTCCTTCCATAGCACCCTTTTCGCTCCCATTTTTAAGCAGTTCGGCCATGGCGCCCGCAACAAAAAGCTCCCCTCTTGGTTCCTGTACCTCCCCGAACATAAGCAGTATTCATTCCTGCGGGGTGCGATCGGTGGTGATGGCCACCCAGATAAGTTCTCCATCTCCTATACTACCTGCTCCGAGACCCTTGCCTACCAGCTTCGGTTGCTCCTCTTCAGGCTAGGCTTGCTACATAATCTGAGTGAGCGCAGCGTCCCTGACAGTATCATAGATGGTCGTACTGTCCATGCCAATGGTGATCGATACGACCTGCTTATAGCTGGCGACGCGGCCAGAAGCCTGGCCGAAAAGATAGGAGTCAAATACGATGGCGGCAAACGGACTTCAGGGAATTATGGCTGGGTAGGGGACAATTATGTCTTCATTCCAGTAAAGGCCATCAAGGCCATCCCTTACAGGGGGAGGGTCTACAACCTCGGGGTCGAGGAGGATGAAAGTTACCTGACGGTCCACGGGATCCTCCACAACTGCTGGAAGCACAGCACCAACATCATAGATGCCTCCAGAGAAACCCAGTCCATGACCACAGAAGAGGTCTATGCCCAGGCAGCAGCTCTTGGGGAACACATCAGGCCCTTGGTCCACCCCGATGATGTGAGGGCAGGCAAATATGCCAACATTTATGCCAGCCTGGCGGTGGAGGTGAGCGGGCTGAGAACGAAGTTCGACGCCAGGGTGCTGGCGACCGCTCCCCCAGCGATGAGCCTCGAGGAGGCCAAGGCCGAGGCTGCCCGCGCCGCGGCGGAGGAGATAGAGAGGCGCTGGGGAAGTAGCGGCAACCCTCAAACCTATGGTCCACCTGAGACAGCGCCGCCAGAGGTCAAGGCTATCTGGGACAGGGCGCTTAGGCAGGCACAACAGAAGCACCCGCTAGGATCTCCTGCTCTGGTAGAAGAGGCAAAACGTGCCGGGGTGAGCGAAGCAGAAACACAGCAGATGATTGCCCACGAGGAGTACATACTGGAACGCCGCAGGCTATCGGAGACCGGCACCCCAAAGCCAACTGTGGATGATGGTCCTGTCGCAA
>JAUWYD010000302.1 GCA_030616025.1 Chloroflexota bacterium | reverse complement strand
GCAAAAGAAAGGTAGACCGTAGCATCGTGCTGGAAGAAAACGGGGCCCACAAGAGGCATGCGGTCCAACACGGGAATCGGCAGTGCAGCGAACTTGGGAGCCGGCACATTCACATAAGGGAAGCCCAAGAAAGCGCTCAATCCGGCGCCGAATATGGTCAGCGCCAACCCACTCACCACCTGATCGCCGCGGAGCGTTATGGAGATGAAAGCATGAATCAGGCTGAGCAGACCACCGGCCGCCATGCCAGCCAGGGCACCGATCCACGCACTCCCGGTTGCCAACGAGGCCACGATGCCCGTGAGGGCGCCGATCAGCATCATCCCTTCCACGCCAAGGTTCAGTATCCCGGATCGCTCGGCAAAGATCTCGCCCAACGCGCCGTATAGGATGGGGGTCCCCGCCGCGATGCCAGCGCTCAAGATAATGATAACGAAAGCAATGCTCTCTCCCATATTGCTCGCTTCCTCGCTTACGCTCGGCGCTCCAATCGGATACGATAGCGAATCAACACCTCGCCTCCAATTAGCACAAAGAAGATCACCGCCTGCAGCATCATGCCCAGGGCCTTGGGCGCTCCCGGAATCGCGTCACTACCCCGATACAGGGCACCCAGCAACAAAGAGACGACGATCACTCCCCAAGGATTGAGCTTGGCCAGCCAGGCCACTATGATCGCCGTGTATCCATAGCCCGGCGAGAACATCCGCTTGATCAGGTGCAGATTGCCTGAGATCTCGCTCATTCCGGCCAAGCCAGCCATGCCACCACTGATCATCATCACCAGCACAATGTTGCGCGTCAGGCTCATGCCTGCATAACGGGCAGCGCGGGCACTTTCACCTATCACTCGTACCTCGTATCCCCAGCGCGTACGTCCCAGCAGCACAGCAAAGATGGCGGCCGCGAGCAGGCTCAGCACAAAACCCAGGTGTACTCGGCGACCGTCGAGAAAGTAGATCGCCCCAAGCGACAGAGCGCCAACCAGCAAAGCACCAACAGCCAGCTTGAGTCGTTCACGTCTGTCGCGCAGACGCCATACGATCCAGTATATAGCTACGACTCCACCGATGATCAGAAAGGCCACTGTGGGCAGGTACCAGGCGGTAGTGATGGTAGGCAAGGTTGCACTCGCACTCAAGCGAGTCGTGCGGGGGAACCCCAGGCTTGTAGGGTCCTGCCAGGGCCCGACAACGAGATAGTTGATCCACTGTATGGCGATGTAGTTCAGCATCAAGCTAGTGATGATCTCATTGACGCCCAAGAAGGCCTTGAGAGCCCCAGGGATGGCTCCCCATAATGCTCCGCCCAAGAAGCCTCCCGCTATCATGGCCGGGAGCAGGATCCACGCCGGGGCATCGGGCCAAGTGTAAGCCACGAGGCATGACAGGAAAGCTCCCATATAGAGCTGGCCTTCGGCCCCGATGTTCCACAGTAGCATGCGAAATGCCAGTGCTACCCCTAGGCCCGCCAGCATCAACGGGATCGCTTTCATTATCGTCTCGGAGATGGCGTAAGTGCTGCCAAAGGCCAACATGACCATATCGCGATAGCCGGCCAGAGGGTTGATGCCCTGCATGAGCATCGGCACCATACCCAGAAGCAAGGCGATGACCAGGCTGAGGATCGGCACCGCATAGGGCAGCCACCGAGGCACCTCAAGCCTTGGCTCGAGCCTCAGCGAAAAGCCACGCCACGCTGGCAAGGCTCTATCACTCGTCCCCTGCAACCTCCACCTCCCGCTCGACACTGCCAGCCATCATCAAACCCAGCTTCTCCACGGTTGCCCGCCGTGCGTCCATGACACCCATGATCTGACCTTCGTACAGGACCACGATGCGGTCGCTCATGCTCAAGAGTTCGTCCAAGTCTTCGGAAATCAACAGGATGCCGCCGCCAGCCTGACGTTGATCCAAGAGTAAGCCCCGCACGGCCTCTGTAGCTCCGACATCCAATCCCCGTGTGGGATACACGGCCACCATCAAGACAGGTTCGGAGGATATCTCTCGCGCCAGGATGAGCTTCTGCAGATTGCCCCCTGAAAGCAACCTCGTTCGTGTTCGGATGCCAGGAGTCATCACATCATAGGCTTGCACCAGCTCTTCCGCACGACCCGCGATGGCATCCCCGTCGAGAAAGAACCTGCTGCAAATAGGGGGATCTCGATAGCACCTCAGAATCAAGTTCTCTGCAACGCTCAAGTTCATCACCAGGCCCGCACCCATCCTGTCTTCCGGAACATAAGCCACACCCCGATCTATGACCTCCCGCGGCGAGTGATCGGTGACATCCTCGCCGGCCACACTAATGCGGCCCCTAGTCACGGGTCGCAGGCCCACGATCGTTTCCGCCAACTCGCGTTGGCCGTTGCCAGCAACGCCAGCGACCCCGAGAATCTCCCCGCGCCGCACGGTCAACGAAACATTCGTCAAAGCCTCCAGACCCTTGTCACTGAGAGCACCGAGCCCATCGATGTCCAGGACCACTTCACCCGCCACAGATTTCTGCTTGCCCAGACGAAACAAGACCTCCCGCCCCACCATCTTCTGGGCCAGGTCTTCCTTGCTTGTATCCCTCACCAGCACCGTATCCACAACCTCTCCGCGACGCAGGACGGTGATACGATCTGCCACTGACATCACTTCACGCAGTTTGTGACTGAT
>JAUWYD010000188.1 GCA_030616025.1 Chloroflexota bacterium | reverse complement strand
GCTGCCGTGGTCATGGTGGATACGATGGGTCAGATCATCGCGCAGGCCGGCAGTGCTGCGAACTTGGACATCACCACCATGGTCTCCCTCTTGGCTGCCAGCTTTGCCACGACCTCCGAGATGTCACGTCAGCTGAATGAGACACGTAGGACCTTCAACCTTACCTTCCACGAAGGCGAACGATACGACATATACGCCTCCAACATCGCCAGCGGTCTCTTCCTGGTCCTCGTTTTCGACAGGGAAACCTATGCACCAAAGATCGGTATGGTCTGGCTATACATCAAGAGAAGCATCCAGGATCTCTTGCGCATCGTCGCCGAGACAGAAACCACCAAGCCTAGAGAGACCCTTGCTTCCGACTTTGCAGCGTCTCTGAGTGAGGAGCTGGACAATCTCTTCGAGGAAAGGAAAAGGCCCCCGGTGCAGAGTCGGAGATCGGGCGAAGCGCAAAAAGCAGACCTGATGCGCTGGCGCAAGAGAAGTCGACAGCAGCCCAGGGAAAGGAAGGAGTAGGTGCCAATCGAAGGAACTCTCAAGGAGCTAAGCCTCACGAACATAGTCCAGCTCAATTGTACCGAGATGAACACCGCCACGGTGTCTCTGACGTATGAGGGCAGGACGGGAATCATCTGTTTCGCCGATGGAGCCATCGTTCATGCCGCGGCAGGGGACCTGGTCGGTGAAGAGGCTGTCTACGAACTCCTGAGCTGGCCCGATGGCTCCTTCGTTGTGGAGGCTGGCACAATACCAGCAGAGAGAACTGTCTCCACCCATTGGAACAGTCTACTCTTAGAGGGACTACACCGTATAGACGAAGAGCAAGCTTCAGCTGAGCAACCGGCAGAGGCTTCACCTGCGATGGAATCGCCGGAAGCAGCAGATGAGATGGTGACTCTGGCTCACGAACTCAGTAGCGTGATGGGCGTCGAGGGATCAGTCATCATCTCACGCGATGGTATCGTCCTCGCGAGTGACATTGACGGCAACCCGGAAAAGGAGGGCGCAGTGGCCGTTTTCGTGGGCAATGCGGCCGACGAGCTGGGGAGTACCATGAGTCTTACGCCCTTTGACTGGGGTCTGGTTACCATGGGCAAAGACAGAATGCTGATCATGGAACGGCCAGCGTTTTTCGCAGGCTTGTCCCTAAGCGAGAAAGCTTCACCAGCCCTGGTTAGCGCCGAAGCGGCCAAGATCCTGGGCTAGTTTCCTGGAGGCGACCATGGAAAGAATACTGCAGGATATCAATGCCGTTGTTGGGGTAACTGGATCCTTCGTTGTCGACGCCGAAGGCAGGCTAGTGGCCCGTGCTCTGCCGTCCGTCTTCGACGAGGCCACGTTCTTGCCAGCAGCGCGCACGATTTTGCAGACCATCGACGGACTGGAAACTACAAGGCGGCGAAGGGTTCATGAGTTGAATCTGGTGTTCCGAGAAGGGAGGATGGTGGTCAAGAACTTGCGCGTTGGCTGCCTCTACATCCTCTGCGTGCGTACGGTTAATGTCCCTCTTTTGAACCTCACTGCCAACGTGGCGGCGAGAAAGCTCTCGGAAGTGCTGAAAGAAAGAGAGTCCCCAGGACCAAGCGCCCCTCCAGCGGCGGCTGAAGAAGTGGCCGTGATTGAGCGAGAACTCCCGTCCGATGCGGCCGATTTGCTGCTTGCTCGTGCCCGCCAGGCCATCGCTGCTGCTGGGAATCGAGGTGTCCATTTGCGCCTCTTGGGCGGCATGGCCGTCAAGGCAATCTGTCCCAGTGCCGCTGACATGACCTTGCCGCCTGATGGGCTTGATCTTGACCTCGCCATCTATGAAAGGCAACGGCGAGAGTTTGAGCAAGTGATAGAGAGCTTGGGATATGACCCCCACCGCCGCTTTAACGCCGTCCATGGGCATAGACGCTTGAAGTATTCAGATCCCCAAGAAGGTGTCGCCTTGGATGTATTTGTGGATGCCTTTCATATGTGTCACCAACTGTCCCTCACCAACCGCCTTGAACTGCACGAGATCACTCTTCCATTGGCAGATTTGCTCTTGTCGAAACTACAGATTGTGCAGATGGGAGAGAAAGACCTGAGGGACATCTACACCATTCTCTACGATCACGAATTGAGCAAAGGAGAGGATGTAGATAGGGTGGACGCAGACTTCATCGCCTCCACATGCGGCGACGACTGGGGTTGGTACAAGACCGTTACCTTGAACATCGAGAAAAGCATCGACCTGGTAGATGATTTCCTCCCGGAGCGCGAGAAGGAAGCCTATCTCTCAAGAGCACGTGATCTGAGGGAGATCATTGAGGCTGCGCCAAAGTCCCTGCGCTGGCAGGCAAGGGCCAGGATTGGCGAGGCTAGGCGCTGGTACGATCTGCCCGAAGAGTAGGAAGCCAATGATGAGGAAAACGGAAGATGGAAACTCTGATCGCCCCTCGTGAGACCCTTGTCAAGATAGAGAACTATCTCGAGAGGTTGCTCAATAGGAGTAGAGCCCTGTGCGTCCTGTTGGTGGACATTAGCGGACAGTTGATCGCTGAAAAAGGAAACAACGAGGGGTTGGATACGTCCACTCTCGCCGCGCTGGCCGCCAGCAACGTGGCTGCCACCGCCGAGATAGCCAGACAATTGGACGAGCCAGAGCCGTTTTCCTACCTGTTCCACGAGGGAAAGAGACGTCACATCTACATCTCTGCCATTGGTGCAAGTTCCTTGCTGGTTATCATCTTCGATGAGATGACGCAAATCGGCTTGGTGCGCATCTTCGCCAGACTGGCAGTCAATGAACTCCTTGAAGTGGCCTCTGAGCTGGAATCGCGGCTGCAGAAGGCCAGCGGCGTCGTGGACCGAGAGTTTCGCGGCGCATTGGCTGAAGGGCTTGATGAAGCCTTTTCTTGATAAAGAGGGATCGCCGCACCTTTCGTAGGGAGCACGATGTTCATCAACTGGAAAATGCGTGAGATCAACCTCAAGATTGTGTATTTTGGCCCAGCTCTCAGCGGCAAGACTACCAACTTGCAGCGCATTCACGCCAGGACCAACCCCAGGCTGAGAGGAGAGCTAATATCCCTCAAGACCAGAGGCGATCGCACTTTGTACTTCGATTTCATGCAATTGGAACTAGGGCGAATTCAAGGACTCAAGCCCAAGTTCAATCTCTACACTGTGCCGGGTCAGCCATGCTATGTGGCCAGCCGAAGACTTGTGCTCCAGGGTGCGGACGGGGTGGTCTATGTGGCCGACTCCCAACTCAGTAGGCTCAAGGCAAACATCGACACCATGCGCAGGCTGGAGGAGAACCTGCAGGCCCTGGGGGTGAGTCTTCACGATTTCCCCATCGTTCTGCAGTACAACAAGCGAGATCTGCCAACCATCGCCCCTGTTGCACTTCTGCGCATGCAGCTGGCCCGCGACGGCCTTCCTCAATTCCAGTCTGTGGCCACAGAGGGGATAGGGGTGATAGAGACCTTGAAAGCCGCAATCGACCTGGTACTATCCAGAATCTAGCCCAATGGCAGACATATCTCTCGAAACCGCTTTGGAGCGGATAAACGAAGAAGGTGACTTCAAGGCTTCGGTGCTCGCAAGCAGTGATGGCCTACCCATCGCCACAGTGCCCTCCGACTATGACGTTGACACCACAGCTGCAATGGTCGCCCTACTGAGACGTGTGGCACGAGAGACACGGGAGCATGTGGGATTGGCGCAGGTTGACGAGGTCTCAGTCAGGGCCAGCGATCACATACGACTGGTCTGCCGATGCTTCACCATGAACGGTGAGGATTTCATCCTGGCCGTTGTGGTGCCCAGCCACCGACGCTACTATAGACAACTGACCAACCGAGCTATCAAGGATCTCAAGCTG
>JAUWYD010000145.1 GCA_030616025.1 Chloroflexota bacterium | reverse complement strand
GTCAAGGGGCGACTGACGCTGGATCACGTCGTGCCTCGATCGCGCGGTGGGGAAAATGCGTGGGAGAATGTCGTGACCGCCTGCATACCCTGCAACCAACGGAAGGGGGATCGGGTTCTTCAGGAGGCGGGTATGACCTTGTTGGAGCGCCCATCTGTGCCGCGCTATGCGGCTGTGGTGCTCCTGGGCAAGATGCGAGGTCATGAGGTGTGGAGAAAGTACGTGTACTAGACGTACTGGGATGGGGGCGGACTACGGCGTTGGGACCTCACCGACGCCGTTTTGTTTCCATTCTGCCGTGGGGACGCGAAGAGATGAGAAAAACGGAGCTTTCTGCGCGCCCTGGGTACCAGAGCGGGTGCTTTCATCGTTCTCGGCACGTCCTATGACTTGACAAAACCTGACCTCCGTGCTATAATTTAACGGTTCTAAAAGCTTGGAAATAGTACTGTGAGGGAGCGTATGGATTCCGGCTTTTCGCAGGAGGCGATCAAGGTTTTCAAAGCATTGTCCGACCCGACTCGCTACGAGATAATCAGAATGCTGCTCAATTGCGAGGAATTGGGGTGCGAGGAGTTTGACAGCGCTTTCCACAAGAGCAAACCGGCCATGTCCCATCACTATAGGGTCTTGGCGAACGCCGGGCTGGTTGTATACAGGAAAGATGGTCTCCGCGTCTATTACAGGGTCGAGAAGGGGCAGCTGGACAGGTTTCTTCCTCATTTCCTGCAAATCCATTGCGAGAACGACCGTCAAGCTGCTGAGTGAGCCCACGGGGAGACCTTCCGACCGATAGTCTTACGCTGATCATGCTTTGTCAGCTGTCTTCAGAGATGGCTGTTACAGGGGGAGAGTTATGAGAGTTAAGGAGTTGAAGCTAGAAGAAAGCGCATTGACTGCCGCCGAGCTGGAGGAGGATGTCCAGAAGAAGGGAGATCCTGCATCGGCCAAGGGTGTAGAAGGCGATGACGTCATTTCGTTGTATATGAGAGAGGTGGGGACTATTCCCTTGCTGAGCGCTCAGGAAGAGACAGAACTAGCTCTGGCCGTGAGGGAAGGTAAGGATGCACATAGACGACTGACGAGCGGTGACCTCACTCTCAGGGAGAGTATGCGGCTGCAGAAGAATGTCGAGCAGGGGGATAGAGCTCGCCGACGCTTTATCGAGGCCAATTCTCGGTTGGTGATCAGTATCGCCCGCAGGTATCTGGGGCGTGGGTTGCCTTTGTCTGACTTGATGCAGGAGGGAAGCCTCGGCTTGATCAAGGCTGTGGAAAGGTTCGATCCGGACAAGGGGCACCGTTTCAGCACGTACGCGACGTGGTGGATTCGTCAGGCCATTCTGCGAGCTGTGGCCGACCAAGGGCGCACGATCCGTCTGCCAGCACACATAGTTGACGAGTTGAACAAGCTCAACCGAGAGGGCAAGCGGTTGGCACAGGAGCTCCGTCGAGAGCCAACTAACGAAGAACTGGCTGCCGAGCTGGGGATATCTCAACAGCGGGTGCACGACCTGCTGCGCCTGGGAGGTCGACCTCTTTCCCTCGAGACCCCGGTGGGTGAGGAGGAGGAAAGCACCCTGGCCGAGTTCATCGAAGATGATGTGACGCCCACTCCCCCTTTCATGGCTTCTCACGCCTTGATGGGAGAGCGAGTAGAGGATGCTTTGGACTCTCTCACGCCCCGCGAGGCGCGTGTTCTGCGCTTACGCTACGGGCTTGAAGACGGGGAAGACTACACTCTGGAGCAGGTGGGCGAGAAACTGGGCTTGACCCGGGAGCGGATACGACAAATCCAGGCTCAGGCATTGCGACGCCTTCGCCACCCGAGCCGTAGTCGAGACCTGAAGCCGTTTCTGAACTGACCGGGTAGAAATCCTCAGGGAGCCAGCACGAGCGCTGGCTCCCTGGTCTTTGTGAGCAGCCTCACGTCGCTGATGCGGGGAGAAAGGGCGCCAGGCAATGCAGAACACAGTGAAGTTGATGCTCGGCGCAGGTCTAGTCTTGTTGGTGCTGGTCCTCGGCTTTCTGGCCGCCTCCTCGTGGACCAGAACAGTTGAGCCGGGGTTCATAGTGGCTGCGGACGTGGATCCTGAGTACCTCCCGTTGCCAGGGGGGCAACTTGAGCAGGCTGCTCAGATCCCGCCCGTCGAACCGGCCTTGGCCGAGACCTGGCCTAGTCTAGAGCCGGCAGCGATTCCTTCTGTCGAAGCTCGCGCGCTTTGGGTTCCCCGCTGGTCATACAAGACCAAGGCCGATGTCCAGACGATAGTCAACAAGGCAGCCTCGGCCAACTTCAACATCCTTCTGTTTCAAGTTCGCGGAAACGGAGATTCCTACTATTCCTCGGTCTACGAGCCTTGGGCGGACCGGCTTACCGGGACGCTGGGCCGGTACCCAGGCTGGGACCCTCTCCAGGTGGCCATCGATCAAGCTCACTCTGCGGGTCTGGAACTGCATGCCTACGTCAATGTCTATCCTTCTTGGCTGGGGGTGACCCCGCCCAAGAGAACGACACCACGTCATATGTATCAGCGATTCAACACCCTGTACCGAAACGAATGGGTACAATGGGACCGCAATCGCAACCCCATGGGGCTAAACCAGCATTACCTGTCGGCCAATCCCGCTCATCCGGCGGTGGTGGAGCACGTGGTGGCTGTGTGCAGGGACATCGTTCTGAACTACGACGTAGATGGCTTGCATCTGGACTACGTTCGCTATTCGGGGCCCCATTTCTCCTACGATCCGGTGAGTGAACAGGGCTGGCGTGAAGCTGGGATGAGTGACAGGGGTGATTGGCAACGAGCGCAGGTCACGGAACTGGTGAGTCGCATCCATGACGAGGTAGTGCCCTTGCGACCGGGTGTTGCTCTCTCCGCCGCCGTGTGGCCCATCTACAAGGATCGGTGGCAGTGGGTCACCTACGGCAGCACCACGTACGAGGGATACGGCGGCTTCTTCCAGGACTCGCGAGGCTGGCTGAAGATGGGGAAGATGGACGCCCTCGCTCCGATGTTGTATGGGACCGCTGTAAAAGGCAGTCGTGAGCGCTTCCAGACCCTGGTGCGCGACTTCATGTCCGAGTCCTACGGCCGGCACGTGTACGTGGGGATCCACGCCGACTACGCTTCCTTCTCAGAGATCCAGGCACGAATTCAAATGGCGCGGAGGGCGGGAAGTCAAGGTCAGGCCATCTTTGCGTACTCGGTGGTGGATGGAAAGGGGTATTGGGACGAGTTTCGCCGCGGGCCTTATGCCCAGCCCGCGCAGGTCCCAGCAATGCCCTGGAAACAGTAGGTTTGAGTCAAGCCAGTTCCAGAGGTCGGCCCGATCCAGGCGGCGCAACCACCTGGCCATCTTCGTAGACCTTAGCTCCCCGTAGGTAGACCCTTCGTATCTGACCCTGGACCATCACACCCTCGAAAGGCGTCCAGCCGCATTTAGTGCGGAGTTGAGCTCCCCGCAAAGCATATGTGGCCTCTGGGTCGACCTCCACGCTTGTTGCCTCTGGCGGGCGTACACCCAGAACGCGTGCCGGCCCGTCATGGGTCAGTTGCACGAGCCTTTCCAGGGACAGCCTACCGTGGGCCACCGCATTCAGGAGCAAGGGCAGCGTGGTCTCCAAGCCGGGGACGCCTGGAGGTGGAGTTCTGCCTGCCTTCTCTTCTTTCGTGTGCGGGGCGTGATCGGAAGCGACGGCGTCTATGATCTCGAGGTTGGCCCACAGGGCTTCCCTGTCTTCCAGGCTTCCCAGGGAGGGCTTCATCTGACCATAGCCACGCAGTTCTTTGGCGTCTTCCTCAGTCAGGAAAAGGTGGTGCGGTGTCACCTCGCAGGTGATACTGGCGCCTCGTTCCTTCGCTTGCTTGACAAGTTCTATCTCCGGCTTTCGGCTGACATGGCATATGTGCACCCGTCGATCGTACAGCTGCGCCAGCCCGATGACCACAGTGGTGGATAGCCCCTCAGCGTGGGCGGCGATGGGTCTATTCCTCGGCCAATACTTGAAGTGCGCCATCAGGGTGGAGAGAGACCGTACTCGGAGGGGGCCATAGGTCTCATCCAAGTATATCTTCAGTCCAGCGACGTGGCCATTCTCCGGTGCCTGCGTTGCATTGGTCGCGGTGGCCCCCAGGTAGAACGCGAAATCGCAGCGCGCCTTCTGCGAGGCGAGGTCGAGCTTGCGGCGGAGAGTCTGCTCGTCCACCGTTGGTGGGCTGTTGTTGGGCATGTCCACCACGGCAACCACTCCCCCCGCCAAGGCCGCAGCGGTGCCGGTGGCGAAGTCCTCTTTGTGGGTCGCCCCCGGGTCGCGCAGGTGAACGTGAATGTCAATCAGGCCGGGTAGCTCGAGGGTAGCCATCTCCCCTTCCAAGGGCCAATGTACGGCCGCGCGCGCCGAGCAGCATCGCTCAGAGGCAGGTCCTGCACTGAGGGGTTTTCAGTAGGCGCCACGGCCGAAGAGGACGGTGGGAATCGTCCTCAGCATGATCTTGAAGT
>JAUWYD010000029.1 GCA_030616025.1 Chloroflexota bacterium | reverse complement strand
CCCATGGTGTGAAAGCTGAATCGGGGATGCGGAGTGATCAGCTGCAAGGGGTACTTGGCATAAAGCTCGGTCGTGTGATGCCCTTCCCAGGAGGGAATGTATTTGGGAATGACAGGTCTTTCTTCATCTTCGGGGTCGAATCTCTTAAGGCTGGAAGACTCGAACTCTATCAGACCCGAGGTCGTCTGGAGTCCCTTGCCGAATTCTTCCTGCGACTCAGGATGGGGCCCCCAGTCCGGCGTGTCTCGCCTTCTATCCTCGGCAAACCATCTTAGGGCAGGCGTTGGCTTGTAGTCTTCTGGCAAGGGGACGACAAAGTAGCCCTTCTGGAAGAAATCATCCCACGAGATGTGCTTGGGCAGATCACTGCAATCAAACACCCTCCTGACCCAATCAAGCTCGGTCAGGCCACCTTCGGTGTAGACGTCATGGAAACCCAGTTTCTCGGCCAGAAGACAGAAGACCTCGTAGTCCGATTTCGACTCTCCCAGCGGCTCGATGCATTTCTTTTGCAGGCTGATGACCCTGTGGTTGACCTGGCAGGTGGAATCAGGGATATACCCAAGACAACCGGCGAATTCGCTGATGTCCCAGCGCTCGAAGTTGGTGCAGACCGGCAATATGATATCGGCGAACTTGGCTTCGCCCTCGAACCAGATGGACTGGTTCACGACAAAGGGAAGCCTCTCGGTCCTGTAGGCCTTAATGTACCGATTAGTCTCATTCATGGTGCCTATGAACGAGCCGCCATATCTGTGGTACATCTGGATCTCCGGATATCCGTCCGCCGGATACTTGTACTTGTGGAACTGGGCCTCAATGGAGGAGCCACAAAACCCCTTTCCTCTCCACTCATACTTGCCGTCAAGGATGCACTCCGGTATCTTAAGTCTGGGAATGTGCTGCCCCATGGGAGCGTTTATGCTAGAACGCGTGGGCTGCACCTGCATTCGATAGACCCAGCGATAGCCGGCTGCAGTATTGTCTACATCACCGGACATCCCCCCTTCGGCATACCCTGGAAAAACAAACTCCGAGTTGTGCGGCGCGCCCTGCGTTGTGCTCCAGATATTGATGCCCGGTTTCCCTAGGCCCTGCATGGCCTGAAGACTGATCATGAGGCGGGCCCATTCTCCTCCGGAGGCGGCCCTGGCAGCGCCTCCCCAGCCGCCCAGGCCACCTGCGGCCAGCATGGTCTTCTTGGCTCCCCATTCTCGGGCCAACGCCTTGATTTCCCTTGCGGGGATCGTGCTTTCCTTTTCCGCCCACTCGGGGGTCTTGGGTATCCCGTCTTCTTTGCCCAGGATGTACTCCTTCCACTTGTCAAAACCCACCGTGCGCATCTTGACGTATTCCTTGTCGTACAGATCCTCGGTTATCCAAACATAAGCGATGGCGCAGGCCATAGCATTGCCCGTGTCCGGTCTCGGGGCAAACCATTTGTCAGAGTACATACCAGCGGTGTGGTTATAATAGGGATCGACAAAGACCATCTTGACCCCTAGCTCCTTCAACCACTGACGACGGCACGTGCTCTCGAAGGCAGCGTAGATGCCGCCGGTGGTTTCCGGGTCGGCCGACCAGAAAACGATCATTTCGGTGTTCTTGAGCGCGTCCTCCAGCAGATCGTACTGTTCAGGAATACCGAGTCTGTGGCTGAATCCCCATTGATGCATCCCGCCCCAGTGCCACCCCTCCCAGCTGTCCGGGTTGTGATCTGCATAGGTATAGCCAACTAGGTTAAGAAACCTGAAGTACGCGCTGTGACGGTAGCCTACATGGCCCCATAAATGGTGAGATGATGGGGTGGCCAGAATAGCGGCCGGACCATACTCCTGTTTAATCCGCTTGATCTCGCTGGTGACGATATCCGTGGCCTCATCCCAACTGATGCGCTCATAACCCGAGGTGCCCCGGTTCCCACAGTTGCGTTCGCCGTCGGGGTCGAAATCGACCCGTTTGAGGGGATGCAGCAATCTGGTTGGCGAGTAGATCATTGAACGCCAGGCAAGCGAATAGGGGGCCAGGGTGGTCTTCCGGGGTGGAGAAAACTGCCTGCCTCTCGCATTGATGATCCAGGAGGGCGCGTCACTGTCATCGAAGTCCATGGGCGTAATACGCACTATCCTGCCGTCTTGTACGTATACAAAAACCGGTCCACCTGTTGTCCCGTTGGTCAGCTTCTCTATCTTTCCCATGTCCCTTCCTCCTGCCAACAAACTAAAGAAACTACAAACCTAGGTTGTCAATCCCGTGCAATTCAAAGAAGCTGGCACCGGGAAGTCAAGGTGCCTAGGGTTTGCTCTCGTAGCTTATGTTGATCCTGCAGCATTTCTCCGTCCTTGCAGTGATTGGAGAGCGCTGCTCGTTGTGCATGCGTATCGTCAGAGTTGCCGCGCTCTGATCCTGCCCCGTGAGGCCGACCTTAACAGGGCACCGAGGCCGCCCGCCTTGCGCACGTCGCGAACCAGACCCATTATACCTTGCGGCGCCGCCAACATTATGATGACCAGTACTATGCCCTGTATGAGCAGATTTAGTTCGCCATATCTAGCCAGCTGGAAGTGGAAAATCACAACGATAATCGCTCCAACAAGCGGTCCCCCTTCTATGCCTTTGCCCCCTATGACTGTAGCTAGGAGTGCCATCATCAGCCACTTTATGTTGAAGCCAGCACTAGGCTCTATGTACCCTTGATAGGAGTAGAATATCGCCCCGGCTACTCCCATTATGAAGGCAGCAATCACAAAGGAGTACAACTTCAATCTGAAAACGTCTATCCCCGAACTTGCGGCAGTGGCATCATTGTCGCGAATTGCCGCAAGACCGAGTCCGAGTTTTGAACGCAAGATGATTCCCATGACGATGACTGACGCAACGCCAATAGCGAGGCCAAGCCAGTAGGTATGCTCCATGGTAACCCCAGCCATACCCTTGACCATGTAGCCTGCACCACCGCCGTGCAGCTCCCCTCCGACCGGTCTCCAACGAAGAAACACGAGCCGCAGGATCTCAGGTACGACCAGTGTCCCGATAGCGAAATAGACACCCTTCATCCTGAAGACAGAGGGTGATATGATTGCGGCGAACAGTGCAGCCGCTGCGCCGCCAGCTATTATGCCCACATAGAAGGGTACATCCACCCACGTCAGTATGGTCATGGTGTAGGCTGCCAACCCAATAAACGCGGCCGGGCACAGCGCCAGGAGGCCACTATAGCCCGCAAGCAGGTTCCACATGTTTGCCATAGCCAGGAACACAAAGAAGTGGAACAGGTACAGCGGCCAGACCCGGGGCACTCCCATCTTCGGCAGCACGGCCAGCACGATCGTAACCACTCCAAGCGATATCAATGGCATATATCGACGTACAGTATTCTGCATGTATCCTCTACCTCAACGGCCGAACAAACCTTGCGGTCTGATCGTGAGTACTACAAGCACCATCACAAAAGGGACAAGCAACTGCCCGGTAGGCCCCAAGAAATGGCCGCCCAGAGTCTGAGACAACCCAAAGATCATGCCACCTATGAATGTACCCACCATGCTGCCCAATCCCCCCAGGATAATCACGCCAAAGGCGATGATAAGGAAGGGAACTCCCGATTTTGGGGTGAAGGGAAAGGTCAAGGCCAGGGATACGCCTGCTATTGCTGCGAGTGCCATGGCAATGCCGAAAGCGATCTGATAAACCCTGGCCGGGTTTATGCCCATCAGCTGAGCTGTCTCGCTATCCTGAGAAGCTGCGGTAATCGCCTGGCCCAGGTAGGTCCTTTTCAGGAATTGATGGACCGCCAACACTACAACCAGAGCCATGGCAAAGTCGACCAGGTACACCACGGGGAGATAGACATCGCCAATCTTGAGACTTTCAAGAGTATAAGATGTCATCAAACCCCTCGACAGTGGGGTCCAAACCAACTGGGCCGCATTCTGAATTATCAGGGAAATGCCAAAGGCGATTATCAGTGCCGCATCCACAGACATTCTGAAGGCGCGGTGCACGAGAAACTTCTCGATGAAGATACCCATGACGAAGAAAAGCGGTATACCTACCACCAACGACAGGATAGGGTCCAGTCCCCAACTGGTACTCGTCACATAGGCAAAGTAGCTGCCAAGAATGACCAGATCTCCATGAGCTACGTTTATCACCTTCATGACCCCGAAGACGAGTGAGAGACCAAGCGCGATTACCACGTACAACCCGCCCAAGAGCACACCTATCGCTATAGGTGAAGCCAAGTCAGCTAGTGTTTCCATCGTCGCGGACCCATCCCATCCAGATCATTGCTACACACCGAAGTAGGCCTCCCTAACTTCCTCCTCCTCACATAGCTCAAGCGCATTCCCACTCAGGACAATACGCCCTGTTTCAATGATATACGCTCTGTCGGCTTCATGAAGGCTTTGCCACACGTTCTGTTCAACTAGGAGGACAGTGATACCTCGTGCCCTGATTGCGTGTAGAACTCGAAACAGATCACACACTATCAGGGGACTGAGACCAAGCGACATTTCATCTATGAGGATCAACCTGGGATTCGACATCAGTCCGCGCCCAATGGCCACCATTTGCTGCTCCCCTCCGCTGAGGGTCTTGGCCAACTGGTCTTTCCTCTCCTTTAGCACAGGGAAAAGCTCATAAACCCTCGTGAGGTTCTCCTCTCTCTTTGCCCTCGCTTTGCCGTTGTAGGAACCAATAGCCAGATTCTGGAATACCGTCATCTCAGGGAAGAGTCTTCTTCCTTCCGGCACCTGGGAAATGCCCTGGGCGACTATGTCGTAGGCGTTCAACTTGGTGATATTCATCCCCGCAAATTCGATACTCCCCTTGGCGGGATGGATTACGCCGGATATTGTCTTCAGTAGGGTGGACTTGCCCGCTCCGTTGGACCCGGCAAGGGCCACAATCTCCCCGCTTCTGACCTCCAGGGAGACATCCCACAAGGCCTGTGCACCTCCATAGAATACATCTATGTTGCTGACTCGAAGCAACACTTCTTCCGACATTTCCCATGTATTCCTTTCGATACTACTTCTGCAGGCAACATCTTCCGCCTATGCGTACTCACCTAGATAACACTCGACTACTTTCGTATCGTTCATGACCTCATCAGGTCTGCCAGACACTAGCGTCTCGCCTTGGTGCATCACAAGAATCGTATCAACAGCCTCTCTCATCACTTTCATGACGTGTTCGATCAGTAAGATTGTTGTCCCCGTTTGCCGTATTGATTCCAGGATCTCTAGCATTCGCGGGAGCTCCGCTTCGGTGAGGCCAGCAGCGGGCTCATCAACCAGCAGCAATGTTGGATGCGAAGCTAGGGCCCTTGCCACCTCGAGCCTCTTGAGGGTTATGGTAGACATATCTCTCGCTAGGACATCCTTCTTGTCTGAGAGGTCTGTAGTCCTGAGTACGTCGGGGGCTGCATTCTCAGCAGCAGATTTGCCGATGCCTCTCCCATACATTGCTGCCACCGCAACATTCTGCAGCGCCGTTAGATCCCCAAAGGGCTGAGGAATCTGATAAGTCCGGGCAATCCCGAGGCGACAGATCTTGTGTGCCGGGAGACCCGTGATATCTCTTCCCTCGAACCTTATCGTGCCCGAATCCGGCTTGTAGAAACCACATACGACATTGACCAGTGTTGTCTTGCCAGCACCATTAGGCCCCATCAGGCCCATGATTTGACCAGCCTGCAGGTCAAAACTGACATCATGAAGAGCGGCCAGTCCTCCAAAACGCTTACTTATGCCACTAATTGACAAGATCGACTCGTCCAAACAACCACCTTTCCCTAATTATGTGCAGCCACGGAGAATGCCAATTCATCCACAAAGCAGGGTGAAACTCCCACCTGGCCAGTGTAGTCTTGGCTCAACCAGCTACGCCTGACGTGCCGAGCGGTACTCGTACAGGCAAAGTGGGACAGGGCTAGCTACTTGCGCTAGCCCTATCCCTATTGGCTGAACGTTGTCCCGCTATTCAGGTACTGGGAATATCCACTCAATCGTAGGATCTAGGAAGTCGTGTTGCGAGAAGGCGATCTCCAATTCCCAGACCCAGGGCTGATCCGTCTTCTGCCACTGGCCAACGAAGAGCGGTATCCAGCTGAAGTGCAAGTCTGGATCGAACACTACGCGGTAGTTGACCGTATCAAGATCGGTTTCCGCCAGAGCCGCGTTGATCGCTGCCCCGTCTAGTGTGCCTGCTCTTTCCACCGCATCAAACAGGACTTGCACAGGGGCATAGCCGTGTCCTATCCCACGGTTTAGTGGTTCGCCGGTCTCCTCAGCCCACCTCTCGGCAAGTGACTGGGGAGTCGTGTCACCAATGCCAGGGCCAGTATACTCCGGGTCCCACCATATCTCGGTGCCGACCCCCTGTGGCAGGTCTCCACCCCACGTCTCCACGTCTACGAAGAACAGCGGCGCCCTTCCTACCATCACGATCTTCGGGTAGAAGCCCAGTTGCTTGCACTGTCTCCACAAAGCTCCGAACTCAGGGCCCGGAACATTGCCCCAGAGTATCTCGACTTCGTTTTCCTTCCACTCGTTTATGATGGCCGTGAAGTCCGTTGTACCAAGAGGGTAGAAGCCTAGCTTGTCCTCCACGCCTATGACCGTGACTCCCCATTCCTCCAGCATCCCGGGGAACGCGCCGTACCAGCCAATGCCGTCCGGCTCATCCGTGGCGAAGACCCCAGCCACCTTGTTGGTCTGGTCTCCAAAGGCATCCAGCACCGCAAACCAAGAATCCTGTATGGTATATCCAGGCTTGCCATACCGGAAATCCCCCTCAGGAATCGGCATGCCTAGGCCAAAACCGGGGAACCACGTGTACTGCCATTGCGTCTCCGTCTCGGCTCGGGCAGCCGCCCAGGGTTCCAGAGGGCCTCCGCCAATCATGTGCGGCACCCCATACCTCTCAGCTACCTCGGCTATCGGGATGTGGATCGAGCCCGAGGAATCGACAGAGTACAGCAAGTGCACGCCATCGCGAAGGATCAGATCCTCCGCCAGACTCCCTGACTTCGACGGGTCGCTCTCGTTGTCGACGACTATATATCTCACAGGGATCTTGCGGTCATACTCTTCCACATAGATTCCTCCCTGCTCATTGATATCGTCGACCGCGGCTTGTGCCCCAAACGTGCAGCCTGCACCGAAACCGGCAAACATCCCCGTCATTGGTGCACTGGTTCCCAATAGAATCTCGTCGGGACCGGCTGGCGGCGGCGCCTCTGTCGGTGGTGGTGCCTCTGTCGTCTCCGCTGGAGGTGGTGCCTCTGTCGGCGGTGGCGGGGGTGCAGGAGTCCCGCAGGCCCCCAACACAAGCGCCATTATCACCAACAGGCTGGCAATCGTAAACCATCGCATGTTCCTAAACACTGTTTTCCTCCTTCTTCTGATTCTCACCATTCTTGAGGATTCTACCGATACCGGGCCGGGGTGTCAAAGCCTGTCCTCACCTCCTTTCCACTGCGCTTGCTGTTCGGCAAAGATACTGATGAGGTAGTTCGCCAGGCGCTCTCGCGACTCAGCGATGTCAGATTCCGACCATTCCAAGAACCCGCGCCCGCTCTTGAATCCCAGCTCGCCCGCCCCCACCTTGGCCTGGAGGGTGGTAGATGGGGTTGGCTCGGCGTTGAGGTGTTTCAGGATGTAGTTGTGAATGGCGAGAGTGAGGTCAAGGCCGACCATGTCGGCGGTCTCCACGGGGCCAAGTGTTGGCAGCCGTAGCCCGAACCCGTTACGTACGACCTCATCCACCGTCGCCGGGTCGCAAATCCCTTCGTCGATGATTGCAAACGCCTCTCGCCACAGAGCATGCTGCAAACGGTTGCCGACGAATCCCGGTACGTCCTTATGCACATGGACGGGATGCTTGCCCACGCCGGCAAGCAGGTCGTAAGTCTCGTTGATGCACCAATCGGCGGTCTCTTCAGCACGAACCACTTCCACCAATGGGATCAGGTACGGCGGATTCCAGAAGTGTGTGCCAACGATACGCTCACGATGCTTCGCCTTCTCTGAAATCTCGGTGATACTGATCACAGAGGTGTTACTGCACAGGCCGGCCTTCCGCGGGCACAGGCGGTCTAGGTCGGCGAAAACCTGCTGCTTTAGTTCCAAGTCCTCGTAGACAGCTTCGAACACAAAGTTGCAGTCTTCGCAGGCTGTCGCCAAGTCAGCCGTCGTGCTGATGTGACCAAGGATCTCTTCGATGTCTGCGCCAAAGGCAACACCCTGTTTTGCCATATTCGTGAGGTTGGCGCGCACGCGGTCTCTTGCTGAGTTGAGAGTATCTTCATCGGCGTCGAGCAGCCATACAGGGTGCCCACGTAGTGCGAAAATCTGTGCAATACCGTGCCCCATCAAGCCAGCCCCGACAACGGTGATACGCTCTGGAGTAGACATGTTTCTTGCTAGCCTGCGGTGTAGCCACCATCCACATATAGGACAGCGCCAGTCATAAAATCGGATGCACTCGATGACAGGTAGATCAGCGTGCCAATGAAGTCCTCCGGCTCACCCAACCGACCTATGGGGATGCGCCTCAGGAATGTCTTATAGGCGGCCTTGTCATCGAACATCCATTGAGTGAGAGCGGTACGGAAAACCGTAGGGGCAATCGCATTGACGTTGATGCCATGCTCGCCCCACTCACAAGCTAAGGAGCGTGTCAAGACGTGTACGGCGCCTTTCGAGGTCGCATAGCCCGTGTAGTTCTTCATGCCCAACAAGCCACGCGTGGACGAGACTAGAATGACTTTGCCGCCCCGGCCCTGACCAATCATCACGCGGCCGACTTCTCTACTGAACAGCCAAGAGCCTTTGACATTGACGTCCATGATCTCTTCGAATTCTTCAAGGGGAAACTCAGTGATAGGATGGATGCGGCTCAGCCCCGCCGCAGTGATCAGGATGTCGATGCCGCCAAATCGCTCAACTGTCTCTTCGACGATGCGTTTCACATCATCGGGATCATCCGGCTGGCCAGCGACGTAGGCCGCCGTGTATCCAGCCTTCTGAATCTCCTTGACAACAGGCTCCAGTTTCTCTGTAGTACGGCCAGTGAGCATCACCTTTGCGCCGCATTTTGCCAGCCCCTTTGAACTCGCTTGGCCGAAGCCACCTGTCGCACCTGAGATGAGCGCCACCTTGCCGGTAACGTCAAATAGTGACTTGGTGTCTGGAATATTCTCCATGTGAATTCCTCCCTACTCCGGTGGATAGGGCATCACAACTAGCATGGTTGCGACGCTGTTCGTATCGTTGCGCACCTCGCGGTTCTCGCCAGGGCCAATGTAGATCGAATCCATAGGGCCCAACTTGACTTCCTGGTCCTCAAACGCCATGGTGAGTTCGCC